>NZ_NFUX01000103.1:0-17566 GCF_002264385.1 Paenibacillus sp. VTT E-133280 | reverse complement strand
CACATTGTATTCGGTTTTTCGCATACATTTCTCCGCAGTCTCGAAATTTTATTAATTCTATTATAGTAAGCATATACGCCTTCGGCGTCCTTTAAGGTCGGTAAACGTTATAAGCGAGAAAGATAAGTATAATGTATAACGAAAAAGAAGCTCCAGCATTATGCTACTAGAGCTTCTTTCATTATGGACGCTGGTAAACGCTGCTGATCAAAAAAGCGAAACAGGAATGAGCTTTCTTCCTCCCTTGACTAGGGTGGATTCTAACATGTCCCCTTTGACACCCCCGAAATAGAGCTGCCAATACACACCAAAGCGAACGCTGACGTCATTCTTCACTAGCTCCGGTGGCGTAACAATCAACCACTGAAATTTGAGCGCCTTAGAAATTTCAAATACAGGATCAAGCACGTTATTTGAAACCATTTCTCCAAATGGATTGTCATATAAAAAGACCGTCCACCCTTTGTTCTCACGATTTACACGTTTATGTGTCATGATCATCATTGCTACCAACAGTTGTACCGATTGGCGCTGTCCGCCACTGCCGACAGCCTCATCCAGCGCACCCCGATTGATGATTTCCCAGTCGGAATAATGGTAGTCTTCCGGAGCGGCGTAGAGGAAGTAATTTTCCGTTACCGGTTTATATACCTGAAGAATCGGAAAGCGATTCTGAAGCGCCGCATAGACGATTCGTCCGTCATTGATAACCTCTTTGATTATAAGTGTTGGTACCTGTTCAATCTTCGGATATTTTGAAAGCAATTCATGGATACACCGATTGAAATAGTCGCTCACCATCGGCTCTACCTCATCGCTTGTTCTCGGTACATTGATATTTTTATAATTCAGGCGTACCAGCGGGAAGGCATAATTATTCTCATTATGAATAATCATCCGACGTTCCATTCGTTTCATAATATCAATGATTTGTACTACACGATAAGAAGCCCGGGCTACCCACATTTTGCGGGACAGACCCATCTCTTCCTTATCGCTTTGGATGCTCTCAATCTGATCACGTGAACTACGTAACATCGAATCTAGGACTTGCTGAGCAATCGCGAAGTTATCCCAATGAACCGTATTTAAACGATCTAGAATCTTGGTCTCCAGTTCTGAATTCCGTTCATTCTTAGCGAGTTTTTCGGTTAATGAATTTTTCTCTTCCTTCACCTTTCTAGAGACCTCGTCCCGTCTAATGCGGCTATCCTTAATGCGAAGAAGCCAGTCAGCAACAAGAGACTCACAGCTTTCTCTAACGCTCAGCATTAATTCTTCTGGCACAGTCCGTAGATTAACCCGATCCTCAATATGTGCATTCATGATCTTGATTTGATTGGATAACGTCTGAATGAGCGCATCCATTCGATCCAAAGATCGTTTACACTGATTAAGCATGAGCTCATTCTCTTGGATACGTTCCTGAATGTCCGCCTCTTTTTGCTCGAGTAGCTCATTCCAAATTTCCACGGCACGCTCATGTTTCTCTTTGATACTCTTTTCTACTTTGCGCAATTCCTTCTGCAGATTCTCCAATTCGGTCTGGCAGCGGATGAAAGAGTCGTGAATCATCTGATAGTCTTCTTCCAGTGAAGCAGTTTCCGACTTTTGACGGTTTCTTGCAGCCATAATGGATTCGGTAGATTCAGCAGGTTCTGTCACCTTCCGCCAATGCTCATCCACTTGATTCAAGCTGGCTTCAAGCTCGGTTAGATTCTCGCTTGCCGCTTTGATCTGGGCGGCTCTTGTTCGAATTTCAAGCTCATTCTCCGTCAGTGATTGCTGCAGGCTTTCAACAGTACTAAGCTGCTGCAACAGAAGATTCTGTTCTACGGGATCAATTGATGTGACTTCCACATCATCTGAAAGCTGGTGATATGTCGGAAATACAATCTCAGGAAACCAATGCTGCAGTCTAGGAAATAGAGCATATTTGGCATCTCCCGTCCATTTCTCACGTTCTCCGCCAAGGCTTACCATTTGCGCTTCAAGATGCTCGAGTTGCTTGTCCTTACTCGCAAGCTCTTTGCTCACTAAACTCTTACGATCTGTATACTTTTTCTTCTCCTTTTGATCCTGTTCATGTTTCTTCGAACGTTCAATCCAACCTTGCAATGCTGCTGCTCTCTGCTCCTGTTCTGCACTAAGCGCTTTATTCTCGATAAGTTCCCGACCGATCCGAGCAAGTATACCCTCGTTCTCATCTATCTCGTTGTCCAGATTGATAAGGCTCTGCTGAAGCTCACTTTGCAATTTCATAAGGGTATTGCGTTTGGCTGTAATCGTCACAGTGTTCTCTGTTTGATATAACCGCTCATATTCCTGACGCACAGATTTCAGCTTCGATAAATAAGCCTCCGCATCCTGAAGCACTTGTTCTTGCTCCTTAAGCTTCGCTTGAATACCGCTCTTAAAGTTAAAGAAACGGTCTGGTTCCAGTACCATTTGTGGCCCTTGGTTCGCAAAAAGGTTAAATGATACTTGATCTGAAGCTGCCATCTCTTCACGGATAAAAATCGGCACCGCTGATTTCAACAGTGTATCCTTTAGCAGATCCGGCTTGATTTTATCAGCTTCGCGACGAGTTACAATGAGGCTATAAGGAAGGAGTGGATGGCGCTCCAGCTCTTCCTCACGTTCAAGGTATGGGCGATCATTTAAATAGGAACTGCCCGGTGTGGATTGAATCTTAAGCGAATCAAGTGTATCCTTGACCGCCAGAATATCTGAATTCGGCAGCCAGTAGGATTGATTCTGAAGCTCCACGTCCATGAGCTGATTGTAGTAATCCCGTCTGGAACGTTTCGTTTGCTGCTCCACTTCATCCATTTTTCGGATAAATCGTAGTTGAATAGCATCTTTTTCTTCAAAAAGGCCAGTAGCTCCCAAACGATTATGTTCATTAAACATTTCCAGCAGCACAACAATCTGTGACCATAACTGTGATTCCTTATAGGTCTGTGTATCAAGCAGTGCCCCAAGCTCGTCTGCCTCACGTTCATAAGAACGATGTTTCTCGCTAAGCTCGGCATGATTCTTATGCAATGTCAGCTTTTGATTCTCAGCCTCTTTTTGCTGTTCCTCTAATGCTTCCATATCCAGAAGTATCGTTTTGGCAGCTGAAATTGTACGTTGAAGCGCCGCTACCGAAGCATGGGCAGCTTCCTGACCATGCTGGGCTGCGAATGCTCCGAGCTCTTCTGAATATTGCCGAATAGATAACGTCAATTCATTAATCTGGATATCGAGGCCTGCTAACTCCAGCAAGAAGCTCTCCCGCTCCTTACGCAGTCCTTTTTCTTCAGTCGACAGAGCTCGCTCCGCGGTTCCAAACCCTCTGATCGTTTGTTCCCAGAGGATGAATACCACATCCCATTGTTTCCGAAGCTTTTCCTTGGCAGCCTGAATGACCTCTTGACGTTCTTTCATCTCCAGAGAACCTTCAATCGCTTGAATCTCTTTCTGCCACTGCTCAATTTGTCGTGTATGGAGCATACGTTTGGCCAAGAAATGAGCCACTTCTAGCTTCTTCTCCTGAACCTTGGAATCGTCCAGTCGTCCACGTGCCCGTCTCTGATGATCACTGAGCTTGTTAAACTCTTCCTGTTTCAGTTCCATTTCTTCCTTGCTGCGTAAATACTTGAGATTGTCCGTCTCAAATCGCAATTGCTTCGATTCCTGATAACGCCCAGCCAGTTCATTAGCAACCTTACTTCGCTCTTCCTCCGCATTCCTCAACTCTTCATGGATAACCGTATAGATCTGACGTCCACGTAGTTCCGTTTCTTGAACAGTGCTCTCTGCCTCTACTCCTAGCTTCACCAGCTCGTATAAAGGTGCTGTCATTCCAAGAAACTCTGTGTAGACTTGTTCCCGCTGTTCAAGCATCGGTAGGCGCTGAGCTACTGTCGCCGTATCGATAAACATCCGTTGCAGCGTATTGTCTTCTTCTCGCGGTGACTCATTCAGACTGGAGCCGATCTCAGGAATAATAAGCTTTTCGAATAAGTTATGGTTGGTAAAGGCATCATTCTTTTTGAAATAACCTTTGATACCACCCTCTTCCCCATTGATTCGCCGCATATTGCGCCACTCAGCGATATGGATATCCCGGGTAGCCAGGAAATCATAATATCTTTTTAAATCCGAGCTATGGCTACCGAAAGGTACAATCTCCCCCCGTCGATCTCGCACAAATTGCTGGATCGTTTCAAAACTCGTAGGTTCAGCAGTCTCTTCATCAAAAAGCGGCAGCGTCGAAAGGGTAAGTTCAGACGTTTCGCCATAATCAGTAAGTGCATACAGCAGGTAATCCACTTTAATATCCTGCTGATCCAGCGAGTTATGTGCGGTCATAGCTATACCCGTCGTCATATACACATTACGCTCAGTGTTGTCGAGACGCCATTCGATCGCTATGTGAAAGGTATAGGGTTTAAGTTGTTTTTTATGGTTATGAAAAAATGCTTCCACCTGGTTCTCACTGTCTTTTCCCCATGGTGTTTTGGGCATTAATAACTGAAATATGGATTGCAGCAGGACGCCTTTCCCGCCACCATTCATAAGAGTAATCAGCGTGTTGGATGGTCCCTCTTCGTTACAGAGGTCCAGAATCATATCATCATACTTCTTGAGCATCTTCTCGTATTTAAGCCCTGTTATCCGTATGCGTTCAATCCGCGGCATAAGTAGCACCGTCTTTCTCAGCTAAAGTTCGTCCGATGAGTTTCTTTAATTCCTGATACCGGTCGACATCATGATATAAATACCGCATTCTTTCGTAAAGCTCTTCCCGCGGGAATATCCGCTTCTCTGACTCCGAAATGAACACAAGCTTCTCCTCTTCCAGGAGTTTCATGCCTTCATGGATCAGCCCAATACGTGAGCCTGCCCCTCTTGTCAGAAGATCACTTTCTTCCTGACTCTTAGTTTGCATATAAAGGTTGGTCCACACTTTAGACATCGCTTGGATATCCAATTGCCACTGCTGGCTAAACCGACCTTCAGCATCCATCTGCATCCACGCTTGAAAGAGAGAGGACACCTGATCAGATATCTGTATGTAGGACATACTGTCTTGCCCAGACTTAAAGTGAGTTTCGTCCTGGTCCATCTCAGCCAGAAAAACAAGGATAATGATATTAATGATATGTAAATGAGTTTTGCGCTCAATTCGTGAATATTTGTTCTTCAACTGGGTGAAGTTGGTAGCGAACACTGACCCGAGTGGATTGACCAGCAAATGGAGACGGTGCCCGGAATTCATCACTCGGCAGCCTGCTTCCTTAGCAACATATTGTAGTGCATCATAGGTTCCTGCATCCTGAAGGCATTCTGCCGCCGCCGGATCATCGAGAGGGATTACTTTTTTACGAAGTAATTCAAAAAATAGCCGTGATGCTTGCTGTACCTGTTCTAATGTATAACTCATGCTAGTACCTTCTCACCTCTCCACGATCGTAATAGTATAAGGACTCATATCTAGACCAGACCAGCGTACCCATGGGGTTGGCTCTGGAGCAATGCTCGTCCGCAGCAGCTTGCCGCGCAAGTCCTCCAGTTGAGGATCATCCGCAAGTACATACCGGATTAGTAACTGGCATTCATCGGATCCATTGCTGTTCTCCGGGGCCTGTTCCTGTACAACAATCTCTGAATGAAAAAACTGCACCCATAGATCGACAGCATCTGGTGTACGTGCCCATCTAGTTAATTCCTCTGCGGTAAAAGCATCCGCAGTGAATGTAAAGCTCCCTTGCTGAGCTAGCGCATTGAACACAGGCTTCCACAATGCAACGACTTCCGTCCACGGAATCCCTTTAGGAATATATTGAACTGCCTCAGCCTCCAACTCATCTTCAAGTTCATCCATCACTACATCTGGAATAAAACCAACCTCTTGTTCCTCCCAAGCCCAGGGAAGCGGATAGACGAAATCCTGATTCGGAGCGAACAGTCCGCTGAGCAGCAATTCAAGACTATCGCCGCTTGGCAGGCCTTCATCTTTCACCCATTCCTCCCATACATGAGTACGGAAGTTAAAGCCGGAAGCTCCCCAGAATAATTCAGGGAAGTTCAATCTTAAATTGGTCTCTACCTCAAAAATATTCAGAACTACCTCAGCCAGTTCATCGTGCACACGCCTAGAAAGTTCGACCCGTTCAGAAAGAATACGAATCTCATTGAAGTCGATCACATCTTTCTCGTCATTGGCTAGCCGGGCCAGTGAACGATGAATATTATCAAAATGCTTACGTTCTTCATCGAACTGCTGATGAATCTCTTCGAGTCGCTGATGCCGAGCCACTCCGAATTCACTAAAAATATGCTTCGGATTACGGCGCAATGCATTCCGGTATTCCTGCTGCTCATGGGTCATTTTCCGGACCCGGGAAATAAGTTCATTCACATCCTGTAGCGCCCGTGTCACACGACCATGCTTAATATGCATCTGAATCTCCAGCAGCTTAATGCTGATCTGGAACTCTTCAATAATCTCATGACTCATAAAAATGAGCTCCATGGCATACTCAGAGAGACGATAGATTGTTCTGCCGCTCTCTTCCCAGCTGCTGCGGGTCGCATCCTCATCCACCATGAAATACTTATATTTCTGCACAGCCATTTGCCGAGCCGCATCATCATAATAATAGGATTCGAAATCCCCACCATTTCCGCTCCAGAGCAGGCCGTCCACTAAACGTTCTACGGATTCGGTAGTCCCGAGATTCGCGATATTAAAGCGTTGCAACGCAGTCCAAGCCAGGGCTATAATATCTTCCTTAGCTCTTCTCTCATTGGATTCTAGCTCTAAATAATAGACTTGCAACAGAACACTTAAAGACACCATCTCTTTGTAAGGTTGGATTTCACCAAGGTTCATGCCAGCCCCCAAGTTCCATAGGGGATTCAATCGTTTGTTTCGTTCACCAAAATCCGACCAATTCATCTTTCTGTTAACCTCACCCTCACCAAATAAAAATAAAACCCGTATACATCCGTATAGGGTTCTAAAGTACGCGAATATATGTTTCTATTATATCAATCCTTCGAAAGTTATGCTATTTTTTGTTAAACAAAATCATAGATTCTATCCACGCATTTCTACTCCGCAGAATCTGGAGTACATACCATACAATATTGCTCTAGTGTACTGTTGGGCAAGGGGATGACCTTAACCGTGCGGAACTGATAATGCTCATAGATGGGAAGATTGCTTGGCGTCTGTGTCTCTAATGTACATAATGCATTCTTCTTACGGCATTCGGCGAGCAGCGCCATCATAATCTTTGATACATATCCTTGCCCACGGTAACGTTCTTGCACAACAAGCATATCCAAATGCATATACTTCTGATCTCCAAACATCGATAACCATAAGGAACTCATACTACGCAGAGTAGTTAGTCCTCGAATAAATCCTCGCACACCAATGATTCGGCAAATCGGTAAACACTTGAGAATCGCAAGTCCAATTTGTTTCATATAGTTGACGTTCGAAATCAATGTCCCGCTCTGACGCTCCGAATGGAACACCAAGGCAACAGCTTCATAATTAGTTGACGTCGTTAGAACATCCGAATAAGGATATAACATCTCAATATAACGATGAAAAAAAATGTTTAATACGCGGAGTCTTGTTGTTTCATCAGGCAAAATATGCTGATATAGTGGATCATTCTTTGCGAAGGCTTCTGCCAGAACGCTGGCGGCTTTCGGAATGTCCTGCCGATGAATTTTAATTAATGAACTACAAATAGTTCCACCTCATTTAGTTTACTTTCGCGATAGGCTCGGTTAGTGAACAAGCCATTCAAGAATATTATAACTGGTTCAGTCAAGTCCTCATTTAAAGGGATGAACTTCGATATGGCACGATGGTTCTATTGTCATTTCTTCATTGAATGCGCTATGATTAAAAAGATTATAAAAATACTGGGAGGAAAAATGGAAGATATTATACTGTGGCTTAAATACTTGTTACTAGGATTTGTTCAGGGGGCAACTGAGCCAATCCCCGTATCCTCTAGCGGTCATTTGATCATCGCGCAGAAATTGCTAGGCTTAAAACAGAATGGGCTATCATTTGAAATCCTAACAAATACGGCTTCTCTAATTGCGATTTGCTTTATTTTCCGCAAAGATATCGGAAGATTGATCACTGGATTCATTCAATTTATTCTGACCCGCAAAGAGGAATATAAGTCAGATTTTATGTTCTCTTTGTACATTATCATTGGCACCATGCCTGCAGTTATCTTAGCCTTGTTCTTTAAGGACCAAATCGAGGAGATTTTCTCGTCTGTACACACCGTGTCCATCGCCTTGCTGGTAACTGGGGTTGCTTTATGGTTAATTCGTAATCTTCGCGGCCGTAAACAAGATGGGGACTTGAAAACGAAGGATGCAGTCATAGTCGGACTTGCCCAAGCTGTAGCTCTTATTCCTGGGATAAGTCGCTCAGGCGCAACGGTCATCTCTTCCATCGCTATGGGGATGAAGCAAGAAACTGCTTTACGCTTTTCTTTTATGCTGTATATACCGATCAGTCTGGGCGGACTTGTTATGGGTGCATCTGATATTGCCCATGACCCAAACCGGGCGCAACTAGCAATTCCATACTTCATTGCATTTATCACTACACTAATCGTCACGTATTTTTCTATGCGCTGGTTTATGGGGATTATGGCTAAAGGTAATTTGAAGTACTTCTCTTATTACTGCTTCTTGGCTGGGATACTACTCCTGATCTTCATGTAAGTACGTGATTTCAAACAAAAGCCCTCATGACCATCTCTGGGATTACAGAGAGCATGAGGGCTTTTCAACCTATTTTAACAGGGATATTACTTCCCCACTCGACCGAATCTTGCCGATCCTAGGGAAAATGGTTTTACACACATAGTCATGCTCTTCTTTCGTAGAAGCAGTCATTGCATCTTCCACAAAAACTTGATTGTATCCAAGCTGATAAGCTTCTCTAGCTGTCGTATCTACACCGATGGATGTGGACACACCACACAATACAATCGTATCTATCCCACGGCGCCGTAACTGCAAATCAAGATCCGTTCCGAAAAAGGCACCCCATTGACGTTTAGTAATCACATGTGCGTTTTTGAAGCCAGCTAATTCAGGCACTAAGGTATCCCAGCCTTCTGGAAAGGACGCTGCATTCATATTCAAATCTGTATGAGGTCTTAACATATCTTGACCATCTAACGAGGATACTCGTACAAGAACTACAAATGCACCCTTTTCAGTAAAAGCTTGAACTAAGCTGCTCCCATTTTGAACCACCTGCGTACTTGTGTGCGGAGCCTTATTAGGACTGTGAATAATTCCATTCTGCAAGTCGATTACAACCAGTGCCGTTTTCTTTGCTTCGATACTTTCAGTTTCTGATCTCTTCAAGTCTTCCATGATCTTCTCTCCCATTTAAGTTTAGTTTTTTGTACACTTTAAAATACACCCAACCTGCATTGATCAATAGCAAAACACTCGTCACAAAAAACACATCCCGGATCCCAAACCAGGCTGCCACTTGCCCACCTAGAACCGAACCTGCAAAGGTGCCAAGATAACCTGCCGACATGTTAAAGCCAAATACTCTGCCTGTAAGAGCGTCCGGTGTGATTTTCTTAACGAGAATATTCACAGAAGGGATTAATCCGCCTGCAGCTAATCCTAGCAGAAAACGAAGGCCCATTAACTGCCAAGGATTCTGAACAAACGCTTGTGGGATGAATAGAAGTCCTGCCGCAATAAGCGCAACTAATATGACTTTTTGAGCCCCTATCCGGTCAGACAGCTTTCCAAGTCGTGGAGCAGCAATGATATTAGCCAACCCTGAAGCAGAGAATGTCATTCCAGCAAGCAGAGCCACATGACTAGCACTCTTGGATAACTGAGTAACATATACCGTAATGATCGGTTCTACAGAGTATAAAGCTACGGTTAGAATAAAGAAGGTCACAAACAAGGTTAGTGTTAGGCTTTTCTCTGGAACACTGCTCCAGACTTCCTTGATACTTAGCGTCTTTTTATCTTCACGATGAAAAGATTCCTTCACGAACAAAGCCGTTGTAATGAAGGCAACCAGCATCAGTCCACCCGTAACAAAAAATGAACTTTGTAAACCCAGACTCTCTGCAATGAAACCACCAATCGTTGGGCCAAGCAAAGCTCCAGCAATACTGGCTGTTGAAAGAGTTCCTAAAGCATATCCTGCATGTTCCTTATCCGTCTGAGTTGCTATTAATGTAGTACAAGCTGTACTATAACCCGTTATTGTGCCCTGTAATAATCTTAGTGCAATTAATACATACACATTAGGCGCAAAACCCATGCAGCTGATCACAATCGCCATCCCCAGACTTGCCCGCAAAAGCATTGGTTTCCGTCCGAACCTGTCTGCCGCCAGCCCCCAAATGGGTGAAAATATGGCTGAAACGATAAAGGTAATTCCAAAAGCAATACCAGAAAACTGAGCAACGGAATCGGCATTATCCACGCCAAGATGCTTAATGTAAAGTGGCAATACTGGCGCAATCTGGCTCATACCTACACCCGTTACAAACATACCAAACCAGCAAACGATCAAATTCCTTTTCCACATGGACATAAAAAAGCCTTCTTTCTGCTAACAATAACAACCTCATATTAACAGTCAGATTGGCTCTATACCATGCATTATTCTAAACTCCATGGACATTTTTGCTCTGAAATTCCGAAGGGCTGTTGCCTGTCATTCTTTTGAAAATTCTGCTGAAATAAAATTCATCCGTAAATCCAAGGGTTTGCGCAACCGCTTTGATTTTAATGTCTCCTTCAAGAATCAGCTCTTTCGCTTTATCAATTTTCATTTTATTAAAAAACTCAATGATCGAATAACCTGTAATCTCTTTGAATGCTCGTGATAAATAAGCAGGTGAAAGCTGTACCAACTCAGATAATTCGCTCAAGCTAACTTTCTCATTGATCTTTTGATGCATATAATTAATAATTTTTTCCACTTTTAATGAAGTGGAGTAATTTTGACTTTGTTTTTGTGTATTTTGAGCAATTGCAATAATAAGCTGCTGTAACAAAGTCTTCGCTACAAATTCATATCCTGGCAGCTTCGTATTCCAGCTCTGAATCATTTGTCTGAAGATATCTTCCACTTGATAATAATCCTTCAATTCGGATACAGCTTGCAAATGGAGGGAATCCACATCACCACTAATTCCCCATTTCTCCTCGTTCATGCTCACCTTCGCGTAGTTAAAATGAACGGACAGAAAGCATAAGGGATCTTCAGCCTCTATCTCTATTGAATGCTTAACATCTGGAGAAATATAGAATAACATACCAGCTTTAAACGAATGCCGTTTTCGCTCAATCATAAAGCTGCCCTTCCCTCCAGTCACTAAGAGAAGTTCATGATGTTGAAGGGTTCTAACGAGCTTACTCCAATTTCTCTTGGGGTCATTAAAGTATCTGTAATTACAATATAGTATGTGGAAAAATAGATTATTTATATTCATAAAAGACCTGTCCAAATGTCCGCCGAACGTTCGATCGGATCGTATTCTACGTCATATCCGAACGTTTCATTCTTTTTAGGCGTTTGTTGGGTAAAGAACTCACGACCTTTCACTTCTATAGATAAATCGCCTTCAGTCTTTATCGTAAAATTAACATTAGCGTAGCGAGCATGATTAATCGCCGCCTTAACGAGGGCAGGATCAAGTTTTACTTCATCCAACCCCATTTGTTGCCGGATTTTATTAATCGAAGCTAGTGCCTTTAGTTGCTCCGCGCTACTAGTTCCGTCAAACCATACTTTTGCAGCTTGTACCTTTGTGATATCAATCAATGGAGTGATTACCATAAGCAGAAAGACGCCTATAAGCATCCATTTTTTACGCATAGTTCCCCTCCTCAAAATTCCATATCTTGTTAGACGACATTCATCCAGAAAGGTTTCTGTAAAACAGGTCAAAAATACAAAACAAACCACCCCGTAAATGAACTTCACCTCGATGGTCAGACAAACAATCAGAGGCGTATTTCATTATAGAGTGGCTTTTCTGAAATCTCTTATGGTTTCTGTATAAACAGCTGTGTCCAATAATGTTGATATCGACTAGTAGATGTTCCTCCTACATAACCAACCCCAATATCCGTAAAGCGAGGATCCAAAATATTAGCTCTATGGCCAGGGCTATTCATCCACGATCTCATTACTGCTTCAGGTGTGGCTTGGCCTTCCGCAATATTTTCTCCATAAGCACGCCAAGCTACACCAAATCGATCTAACATTTGAGAGGGGGTACCATAAGTTGGAGAGGTATGGCTAAAATAATTATTATCCCTCATATCTCTTGACTTCAAAACTGCAAGATCAGTAAGCCGAGAATTAAGAGTTAAAGCAGCAATTCCTCTACTTGTCCGTTCCTCGTTGACTAATCGAAAGACTTGCAACTCAAATGCGTTAGCTTGTCTTATATGAATCCTTGGCTGCCCTACTCTTTTCGTAACGGGACTACGTTTCGCTTTTATTCCTTTACTCAAAGAACTTTTGACTCTTCTTATTGAAGATATTCTTTGCTTCATGATTTTCCCTCCTACAATGTATTTATAACAATATATTGTGGAAGAGGTCTTCACGCTTGTACTAAAATCTATAATTCTACTTTAAATTTTCTTAACCCTATGTACTTGATTTCTCTTTAACTTGACATGCATTAGTTACTTTATGTTAATATAAACAGATCATAAAAGTTGATATATCATCTATATTTCAATTAGGAGAGATCACATGGATTCCAAAGACCGATTAGGTTTAGTTATTCGAGATTTACACTTAGAAATAGCCAATTATTTAACAAAATTGCTTGCACCCGTTCGGCTTGCGCCTGAACAACATTTACTTATGGCGTTGTTGCTTGAGAAAGAAGGTCTATCTCAGAATGAGATTGCTAATCAACTTGGGAAGGATAAAGCCAGTGTTGCCCGAATGATCGCTAGCTTAGAGAACAAGGGATATATACATAAAGTAACAAGTACGCAAGATCGTCGGTCGGTAAATGTTTTTGTCACAGACGAAGGCAGGAAATTAGAGACTACAATCAATGAGGTGACGATCAAATTAAACGAAATTATAGCGGCAGGATTATCACCTGCAGATTACTCCACGCTAACAACTTTGTTAACCCGTGTGCAGAATAATGTAAGAGAGGCATAAATGCATCTCCCTTGCTCAATAGTTGACATATCATCTTTTTCATAAAAATAATTCGAATCTATTTCTGAAAAGAGGTTTATCCTTATCATGGAATCAACAGCAGCTGTTCAAGTTAAACGTCCCGCCCTAATGGCCTTCTCACTTATGCTAGGAGCATTCGTTGGGCTATTTAGTGAAACCGCCTTAAATATGGCTTTTACCAACTTAATGGATGAATTTTCAATCAACGCCTCAACGGTTCAATGGCTAACCACAGGATATTTACTTGTATTAGGAATCCTTGTGCCTATATCCGCCCTATTAATGCAATGGTTTACCACCAGACAATTATTCACAGCTTCCTTGCTGTTATCTATCATCGGTACATTAATTGCTGCGCTCTCCCCTAATTTCACCTCCTTATTAATTGCGCGTTTAGTGCAAGCTTTGGGAACTGGTTTATTGCTGCCCCTAATGACGAACATTATTCTAATTATCTTCCCTGCACATAAACGCGGAACGGTCATGGGAATGATGGGACTAGTGACGATGTGCGCACCAGCCATCGGGCCAACTTTATCTGGTTTAATCGTGGATCATTTGGGCTGGGAGTTTATCTTTTGGACAAGCTTTCCCTTATTATTATTTACATTTGGATTCGGATTAACATTCATCAAAAATGTAGCCGAAATCTCTAAGCCTAAAATAGATATTTTATCCATCCTGCTTTCTACTTTCGGATTTGGTGGCATCGTATTTGGATTTAGCAACATCGCTGACCATGCTATCAGTGAAATCATTGTCTATCTTCCTCTTATCGTTGGTGTCATCAGCTTAATCCTGTTTGTTTTACGACAGTTTAAATTGGAAACGCCAATGCTAAATTTAAGAGTGTTTAAATATCCTATGTTTACAATAGGTCTTATTATGGTCTTCTTTGGAATGATGATCATTTTGTCCTCTGCCATTTTATTACCGTTATATTTAAAAGGAGGTTTATTGTTATCCGCCACAGCTGCAGGAATTTTACTCCTTCCAGGCAGTGTGATTAACGGAGCTATGGCTCCAGTGACTGGGAGAATATTTGATAAATTCGGCCCGAAGCTATTGCTGCCGCTTGGATTCTCCATCGTAACCATTGCAGGTTTTCTATTCACAAGCAACTCTACTGAAACCAGTAGCCTGACCTTTATTTTAATACACTGCGCTATGTTTATCGGATTAGCAATGGTCTTTATGCCCGCTCAAACCAATGGCTTAAATCAATTACCCGTGAAATACTATCCGGACGGTGCTGCTGTCATGAATACACTTCAACAAATCGCAGGTGCTCTTGGTACGACGTTCGCTGTTACACTAATGTCTAGCGGGCAAACACGATTCGCTAACACACATCCAACTGCTGCACAGCCTGAAGTTTTAACCGCAGGAATTACATATGCATACATATTTATCGCAGTGATTGCAGGTATAGGATTGATTTTATCGTTATTTGTGAAGCGTATTAAAGTTCATTAATTTTCATCAAAAAAAGACAGTGGACATAAGCTGTCCGCTGTCTAAATTTTATTCCATATATTTCTCATAAAATACTAAAGTTAACTTATCGTTTACTTGCTTTGTTTCTTCTGTTCGTTTATATCCTACCTTTTCATATAAATAGCAGTTCCTCTGCTCTTGTTCAATACTATCCAGCTCTCATTTTTTTGCGTCATTATATCTCTGTTCGATCAGAAGTAGGCTGTCAGATATTCCTTTTGTCATCCGATTTAGAGGGATCTCTAAAAGAACCCGACATACCCGTAAAAAGTCCAATTAATCCAATAAAAACTCCTAACCCACGACCACCCTCGTAGGCTAATATCACAACTACTCCAAACAATGTGATGTGAAGACCAAAAAGCTGAGTTTGCAGGACGCTAGGTTCGATAAAATCTAATAATGCTCCTACGTGAAACATTACAACAACTAGCACAATTAGAACGGTTAAGATCCATAATCCTAAACTAATCATCTTTACCTCCATTAAAATTTATTATCAACTAGACACTCCTAATTTCAAATAAAGACACTTGAGTCTACCGACTCCAGCGTCTCGTCATGTTGGTTTATGACTTGTTTTTAGGTATGATATAGAGCGTTCCGTCTTCTTTAAATTCAGCATAGGCAACATCCTCAATGTATTTATAGCCTTGCTCCATGACCCGCTTCTGAATCTGTTCCTTGTTCATCGACCTGCCCCGCATGGACTCTTCCAGTACCCTACCTTTATCAATAACTGTAACGGAAAAAGTAGAGGACTGCTCATCTTCAGACTTACGCATAACCGACAGAGAACCATTCGTCTCGAGCAGAGCATACTTTACTTCACTTAACGAAAAAATATTTTGTTGCCGCAGCATGAACAGCAGTTGGGTAAACTCAATATCGTATTTCTCCATCAAATCCTGATTCACTTTGCCAGCGTCGATTAATAGTACTGTCCGACCTTCTGCCATGTTCCCGAACTTCACAAAATGGGTAGTCGCCTTTTCAAACAAATAAGACAAAGCGGTCCAGATAAATAGAGCAAACAGCAGATGCCAGACCTTCACCTCATCATCGTATATCGTATTCCCTACAATCTCACTTAAAATCAATGATGACAGGAAATCGAGTGGTGTCAATTGGCTAAGTGTCTTGCGGCCAGTAATAAAGGTAATAATCCACAAACCAAAGAAGCTAATGATCAGTTTAACACCTATAGTTACAAATATATCCATTGGTGCACCTCCAGATGGGACTTCGCACAGGGTCGTTGCCCTTATGACACGAAATCCATTCATGAAAGGTATTACACACTCCTAGTGGGGGATAAACAGCAAACAAGAATCTCTGCAACTTGCCGTTATGTTGGGATGGTGATAAGGAACGTTGTGCCTTTCCCTTTTTCACTATCGACTTCAACAATGCCTTTCACTTTATCAATGGTACTATAGACCATAAGCATCCCTAGTCCCGTCCCTTCAGCTTTGGTCGAATAATACGGTTTACCGAGACGCGATATTTCTTCCTTTGTCATTCCAATGCCAGTATCGCGAATACTGATAATAATATTTTGTTTTTTTTCCGAAATATCGATGAACAGCGTACCACCGTCCTTTTCCTTCATGGCTTCGATTCCGTTTTTATAAAGATTAATAAGACATTGCTGTATTTGATTGCGATCATAATTTTTAAATAGCGAATTATTAAAACTAAATTTGACCTCTACTTTGTGCATAGTGGCATAAGGCATGATGATATTCTTAGTATATTCTGACTCTGGCTGCATGTTGGAATAGACCATATTATCGGATTGCGGCTTAGCAAATGAGAGATAGTCACTCACGATTTTTTCAGCCCTCTGTAATTCTAATAGAGATAATTCTACGTACTGTTTCTCCTCCCTTGTGATCGTCTTCGATTTATTCAACAGCTGTAAAAAACCGCTGGTCACTGTAAGCGGGTTTCTGATTTCATGTGATACACTTGCCGCTAACTCGCTCACAACATTTAATCTTTCAGATTGCATAATTCGGTCGCGATTCTTAATATTAGTAATAATCTTTTCTATTAAGATCATATTGATACACATCACCCCGACATGGGTCGTAAAGGCATTTAAGGTGAGAAACCAATATTCCCGATTTAAACTCCCCTGTGTAAAACCTAGTGTAATTAGGTAAAATCCCATCGTCAGAAAAGAAATTATTGTTGCCGCGATGATGCGACTTTTCGAATCTAGTTTTAAGAACCTTTTACTATATAGAGGGACCAGGATTAGGATTGAAGTGGCGAAAAGAAAGGATTGTAACGTACCCTCTCCCCCCACATAAAATCGATAGATATTTAAAAGGATATACAGCGGTAGAACGTTCTTGTATCCACCAAAAAGAGCCACAATAATAAACGGGACATATCTCAAATCAAAAATAAAACCCATATCGAGTTTAAAGGGTTTGGCTATACAGAGACACATCGTTACTGCCGACAGAAGAACCAGAATCTTACTATTATAAGCAAAAGCTCGATTCTCAAAGAAAATCAGAAAAATTACAATTGGAAACAATAAAAAAAAGAAATTCAAAAGCAAAGTCTCAAACAAGGGATAACTTCCTTTCAGCCTAGTGTTGCATAAAATAAAGGTTTTGATAGCGCACTGGAAAAATACGCTAAAATAATATTATAAGTAAAGTTCCCCATATTAACTATGTATTTCTCAACCATTTTTAAAATAATAAAAAAAGGACCTGACGGCGTCCTTGGAGTGAATCAGAGCGCTGGCTCGTTTACGTTACTGGTGGCACATTGTATTCGGTTTTTCGCATACAT
>NZ_NFUX01000105.1:0-15967 GCF_002264385.1 Paenibacillus sp. VTT E-133280 | reverse complement strand
ATCGTATACGATTTGCGCTCTTCCTATGCATTTTATATTTGGGTACTTAAGAATATAAGCTAATTTGATTTAATCGCGGTAGGAACGTCCCCAGGTTTGATACTCTTTTTCCGCGTCTTCTTTCGAATGGCCATAACGCTCTTGTAGTTTACCTACTAACTTATCCTTTTCACCATCAATCACATCAAGGTCGTCATCTGTAAGCTTGCCCCATTGCTTTTTGGCCTCGCCTTTGAGCTGTTTCCATTTTCCTTTAAACACATTGTTGTCCATTATATGCTCATCTCCTTAGCTGAATTAAATAGGGTAGAATTCTAACCTGTGTTATCGTTACATTACCCTGTCCTATTCGCCATGAATCTTACTTAATCTATAGAAAGTCACAATTTGTCAAATAATAGTTTAAAAAAAGGTATTCAAACCCTTTAAAATTTGATACAATCTAGATATAAATTAAACATTTAATTTTTTAAGTGATTTTTTTCACATGGGTTTATCTGATCTATATGCTAAAATGCCCTCGGAGATAAAACAACATGGTTAAATTTTTTTCTATTACATGCCGATATATGTCATGATACTGTTGGAGTTTGGTACTTCATCCCAAAATTAAAGTGACAAATATCATTTATAAAGTGATTTTTATCACTTCGCACAGCTATTAAAATGTTTTACATTTTAATATATATATTTTAAACTATATTTTTGGAGGTCATAACAAATGAAAAAAACAACAGTAATCTTGTCGACTGCCCTTATCCTTGGTAGTTTGCTTGCAGGTTGTGGTAACAACACAGACAACACACCGGCAGCAACAAACGCTCCAACAGAAAACAACACAGCAACTAATTCCACTAACACTGGAACTGAAGCGGCGAAGTACAAAGATGGAACATACTACGCTACTGCTGATGTTGATGCTAAAACTGGCTGGCAGTATTTCGCACTCTTAACTGTAGAAGGTGGCAAGATTACTAAAGCTGACTGGGATGCTTTCAACGTCAATACAGCTGGTGACCTTAAGAAAAAAGTTTCCGAAGATGGTAAATATGGCATGAAAGCTGGTGGTGCTTCTTCTGAATGGCACGAGCAAGCAGCAAAAGCTGAAGCTTTCCTGATTGAAAAACAAGATCCAGCAGCTATAACTTTAGACGCTGAGGGGAAAACTGATGCTATCTCCGGTGTATCTGTACACGTATCTGACTTTGTGAAAGCTTCTGAAGCTGCTCTGGCTGCTGGACCTGTTGAAGCTGGCCAATACAAAGACGGAGGTTACCATGCTGAAGGCGAGATGGATAAAGACTCCGGTTGGAAATCTACTGTTGACTTGACTGTTGCTAACGGAAACGTTGTTGCTGTTAAATTCAGCGGCGTAAATGCTGCTGGCGACGACAAGAAACAATTCTCCGTTGATGGTAAATACGGTATGAAAGCTGGCGGCGCTTCTGCTGAATGGCATGAAGAAATCGCAAAAGTTGAGCAATACTATCTTGAAAAAGGTACTGCTCCAGAACTTACAGCTGAAGGTAAAACTGATGCAATTTCCGGCGTGAGTATTCATGTTGGTGAATATTTTACACTTGCTGAAAAAGCACTCGAAGGCGCGAAATAATTTCGCATAACCTTCTGCAGTTAATCAGACGAATGAGGTGAATTTCTTTTGAAAAAAATAGTCATTTTAGGCGGCGGCTACGGCGGCGTACTCACGGCTAAGAAACTGGCAAAGAAATTTAAGAAAAACAAAGATGTTGAAATCACACTGATCGACCGGAATCCATATCACACTCTATTGACTGAGCTGCATGAGGTTGCCGCGAACCGCGCTCCAGAGGATTCAATTAAGATCGATCTAAAGAAAATCTTTGCTGGCCTTAAAGTGAATGTTGTTCTTGACGAAATCAGCAATATTGATTTCAAGGGTAAGAAACTCAAATCCAATAAAACTACCTATGCGTATGATTACCTTGTAATCGGTACAGGTAGCAAACCAACGTTCTTTGGCATTCCAGGTGCAGAAGAGAATACTTTCTCCTTCTGGTCTTACGATGATGCGGTAGCATTGAAACGTCAAATCCGCGACATGTATACCAAAGCCGCTATGGAGAAAAATCCAACTGTACGCCGTGCAATGTTAACTTTCGTTATCATCGGTGCCGGCTTTACAGGTGTCGAGCTTGTTGGGGAAATGGCTGAGCAACGCGAAGAGTTATGCAAAGAGTTCTATATCGACCCATCCGAAGTGAGATTGATTGTGGCTGATATGGCTCCGAAGATTCTGCCTATTCTTCCAGATAAGCTGATTCAAAAAGCTGAGGCTCACCTTCGCAAGCTGAACGTGGAAATTGTTACAGGCGCCAAAATCACTGAAGTGGGCGAAGGCAGTGTTGCCCTTGGTGAGAAAAACGTTGTCGCTTCACAAACCATCGTTTGGACTGCAGGTGTCGAAGGATCTGAAATCGTAGGCGGACTTGAAGTACAACAACAAGGACGCAAACGTATTGTTACGAATGAGAACCTTGAAAGTGTAGATCATAAGAACGTATATGTAGTAGGGGACAATATTTTCTTCATTCCTGAAGGTGAAACTCGTCCTGTACCACAAATGGTTGAGAATGCTGAACAAGCAGCTCCGATCGTTGCTGGTAACATTGCAGCTGACATTCAGAACACTGCTAAAAAGGCATACAAACCAGGTTTCCACGGTACCATGGTATCCATCGGTAGCCGTTACGGTGTAGCAAACGTTGGTTTGCCAGGCAAGTTCTTTATGCTTACTGGTTTTATGGCAATGTTATCCAAACACTTTATCAATATGTTCTACCTGTCTCAGGTTGTAGGCTTCAATAAAGTTTGGACTTACATGATGCATGAGTTCTTCCATGTTGAGAACCGTAAGAGCTTCTTGGGCGGACACTTCTCCAAGCGTTCACCTAACTTCTGGCTCGTTCCGCTTCGCATGTTGCTTGGTGGAATGTGGTTATATGAAGGTATAGATAAGTTACGGAAAATTTGGGTAGATCCGAATAAGATATTCCTAATTCCAGCCGCTCCTTTTGCAACGGATGCTTCATCAGCAGCCAGCGTAGCGGTGGATGCAGTTAAAACAACAGTAGATGCACAATCTGCAGCTTCAGCAGTATCCACTGCAAAAGAAGCGGTTGAAGCATTGCCAGTTCCTGGTTTCGTATATGATATTACGAACTTCTTCATGGATTTGATGTTCTACAACAACGACGGAAGTTATACTTTCCTCGCGAAATGGTTCCAAATCGGTATGGTATGTGCAGAAATCGTGTTCGGTATTATGCTCATCGTTGGTCTGTTCACAGCTATTGCTTCTATAGCGACGATAGCCATGTCCGTCATGATCTGGTCGACCAAAATGGCTTCTACAGAAATGTTATGGTATGTTGGTGCGGGTATCGCCTGCATCGGCGGATCGGGCAGCACATTTGGCCTAGATTACTATGTACTTCCTTGGCTTAAGAAACATTGGAAGAGAGTTCCAATCGTCAGACGATGGTATCTATACACCGACTGATTATAAAGCCCTGATTTCGTGTAATCATTTATTTTAAAGAAAATATGTAGATTGCATGTCAGTAAGCTAAATATGGATGTACTTCAGAGTAATGTGTCCCTAGGACACATTACTCTCCTTATTTACAAGAAGAAAATAATCTTCCTAATATCAGGAAATGGTCAGTTTATTCTTTAATGAATGGTTTTGTAGGGATGATCAGGGGTATGGTTTCTTCCGGCAAAACCGACAAGAAGGAGAGAATCTTGTGAACAAACAACTCATAGAAGATACCCTCCGGTTGTTGCATACTGAAATGTCACCTATTGCCGGAATTGAGCTTAATCCCTCTCCGGCTGCATGTGAGCAGCTAATCTCGGTACTAGAACGCCATGATCTGGAATACAACCGCAAAGTCAATTTGCTGGGTATTTACACTATTCTCACTTTGGCAGCTGAGCGCCATATGGAATGTATCCCACATCATCCCGACCTTACACGCAACATTTTGGATGGAGATTACTTGTACAGCTTTTACCTTCAGTTTGCGGTGAAATGCCGTGAGCTCGACCTAGTTGCTTATTTAGCTCCTTCGATCAAAAAAATGCAAATTAGACGGTCAAATGGAGACTTCGCGGAACATGATCCAGCGGCTGGAATCGAACAATTCTTGATTCAAGAGTGCAGACAGCGTAGTCGCACAAGCAAAGCCATTTGACAGGTGGGATCTATAAGATGAAGCTGCATGAGGCCTTAAACATAGACATAGATGAAATTAATCGTGAAATCGTAAATCTTGTGGCACGAGATAAGGATGTTCCCAAGAAATCTCAACTCGGGCAGAGTGTTCTTGAGCTTATAAATTCTGGAGGTAAACGCCTCCGCCCTCTTATGGTCATTGTTGGCAGTCGTTTTGGCCGAAAGGATACAGGTCGAAGAGCGCTTCAATTAGCTGCTGCCGCTGAATTTATTCATGTTGCCTCATTAATTCATGATGATATCATCGACGATTCTGAGTTACGGCGGGGCAAACCCGCCCTACATACTAAGACGGGCACACGATCAGCAGTGCATATTGGCAATTATATGTCCGCTCGGGTTATCGAACTGTTAAGCAAATATACCGGAGACAAAAACAAATATGTTCATGACTTATCTTCTGTAGCTACTGCTCAGCTCTGTCTAGGTGAGTATCAGCAAATGGAACATGCTTTTGATTATGAGATTACAATGGAGCAGTATCTGGAGAAGTCCTTAAACAAAACAGCTCTCCTTATGGCTACCTGCTTACGTGTGGGTGCATTATCCACCGAAAGCTCAGAGGAAGTGGCCAACCTCCTGTATACCTTTGGCGAAGCCTTAGGCATGTCTTTTCAAATACAAGATGACCTGCTGGATTTCACGCAGTCTGAGGCTGTGCTGGGTAAGCCCGCCGGTAGCGATCTGCGTCATGGTCAGGTTACCCTGCCAGTGCTTTATGCATTACAGGATCCAAGGCTTTCGCCAGTGATTCGTGCAATCGGCCCTGATTCTTCCGATGCTGAGGTGGTACATGTGCTCGCCCTTATTAAGAGAAGCGATGCCCTAGCTCGCGCAGAAAGGGTCAGCCAGAACTACCTGGATAAGGCTGGGGCGATTGTGCAGCAGCTCTCCTCCTATCCGGCGCATGCCGATCTGGATACGCTACTGCAATATTTTGCCGACCGTGATCGCTAAAGCAGATGCTAACGTAGCAATTAAAAACGGATACCTCCCATTCACTTGGGTGGGTATCCGTTTTTTTGTGTACTTTAGCTAAACAAGCCGAACGTAGCGCAGCGCCCGTGAGCGTGTTTAGCCTTTTAGCTTCCAGGCTCTACTATTCAACATATAGGGAAATCCTCCCTTTAATTAGCTTAAAATCGCTTGGAATCCACGATTATAAGGAATTCCTCCCTCTAAAAACTTGAATTTGTATGGTTTATAGACTAATCAGCCAATTTAGAGGGGGACTTTCCCTATAACAAGATCTAAAGTCAATAAAGCTCGGAAATATAGGGAGGTTTTCCCTATAAGTCTACCTTGGATTAGTTCAGCCCTCTCACACGGCTCTAGCCCCCCTCGCAGATGCCCACAAAAACAAAAAAGGAAAGCCGCGTTGCCAGCTTTCCGATCCCTTTGCCTACCCTGTTTTGGGTAGGCTGTTGTCTTTTGTTGTTAGCTTGGAGGCAATGCGCCAATGGTTAGGACTTCACTGCGTGGAATTTTGGAACTGTAGAAGCGTAGCGCTCGAAAGTCCAACATTCCACGCAGTGCAGCTTCCTAACCTCCTAACCATCCATCGAACTAACTCTCCCTAGCTAACATAGAAAAAATCAATCAGCGTACACAATAAAATCACCATGCTGATCACCTGATTCAGATTATAAGAGGCCACCTTCATCAACTTACGATTGGATGGTTTAATAATCTTATGCTCGGTCATCAGGAGCAGCGTCGCAATGCCAATCCCCACCAGATACATCCAGCCGAGGTCACGCCATACATATAGGAACAATAGCAACATAATCATGATGAAATGTAGACCTTTTGAAATGCGCAGGGCATTCTCCAGTCCGAAAAAGCTAGGAATAGACCATAGCCCATGCCGCCGGTCAAATTCGATATCCTGAGTGCCGTAAATAATATCAAAACCGGCAATCCACAGCATAACTACTGTTCCGATGACAAACGGTGTAAATGCGATATTTCCAGTGACAGCAAACCATGCACCAATCGGTGCAGAGGCAATAACAAACCCTAAATATAAATGACTGAGAAAGGTAAACCGCTTCGTATAGGAATAAGTTGATATCAATACGATAGCCACCGGCGATAAGATCAAGCAGAGCAAATTAAGCATGCCTGAAGCTACAATGAAAATAGCATAGTTGACGATAACAAAGACAACAACTTCTTTTTCCGCCAGTAAACGTCGAGGCAGATGCCGATGTGCCGTACGAGGATTCTGTTCATCGAACGTACGATCCACCAGCCGATTGAAAGCATTGGCGCCATTACGGGCGCCGATCAATGCAATCAATCCCCAGATCATCAAATGTCCCGATGGCCAGCCCCCTGCGGCCCATACCATCGATATAATGGCAAACGGCAGCGAAAAAAGCGTATGAGAGAACATGACCAGTTCGCTGAACATTTTAAGTTTTAGTCCCGCAGTTTTACATATGTTTAGAATCGCCATTCGTGCATTCCTCTTTCTTTACTACTTGTGTTTAAGTTCATTAATGATTATGCTCTGCAAGAACTTCGTTCAGGACGTTAAGCATCCCGTCAATATCTTCTTCCGTAATAATCATCGGTGGCTGGAAGGCCAGTACATTACGTCCTATGCCATTTTTGCCGATTAGATAACCCCGGTCCTTCATCGTTTCCAGCACTTGATCTGTAAGTGCCGCTGCGCCTTCAGCATCTGCACCGGCAAGTTCTGCACCCAGCATAAGTCCAGTTCCCCGCACCTCAATAATTAGCGAAGGATAACGGGCTTGTAGCGCCTCCAAACCTGCTTTCAATCGTTCTCCGAGCTCTACCGAGCGTTCCGGAAGCCGTTCATCTCGAATATAATCAAGCACAGCCAGCGCTGTTGCAGCAGATACCGGATTGCCCCCAAACGTAGAGGCTGACGGGCGGTTTAGTGCAAGGGCAATCTCATCAGTTGTAGCAAAGGCTGCGACCGGAATTCCGTTGCCGAGTGCTTTGGCCATACTTATAATATCGGGTACGACATCAAAATGCTCCATAGCAAACATTTTGCCAGTACGTCCAAATCCAGTTTGAATTTCATCAGCAATCAGGAGCACGCCATATCTCTCCAACAATGCTTTTACATCCCGGAAGTAGGATCGGGTTGGCATGATCATTCCGCCGTTGCCTTGGATTGGCTCTACGATCATAGCAGCGATAGTATTGCCCTTCTCTTCGAGCACCCGCTCCAGCGAATCCAGGGATAACGAAGCCGCTTCCTCCAGAGATAGATCCTGATGATACGGACGAGGAATAAACTCGACATCATGATCCAAATATTTATCCGTGCGCCACATTGGCAGACCTGTCACACTCATAGTCAGATTGGTACGGCCATGTAGACCGCTCTCCAGCGCTATGAACCCTTTACGTCCCGTATACATCCGGGCTAATAGCAGAGCTCCCTCATTCGCCTCAGAGCCACTATTAACGAAGAAGGTCCGACGTAAATCACCCGGCATTACCTCTTCCAAACGTTCAGCTAAATCTACACTTGGTTGGGTTAAATAAATAGTTGTCGTATGCTGCAGCTGTTGCAGTTGTTCAATCGTACGTGCTGTTATGGCTGGATTACAATGCCCACAAGCGACTACGGATACACCCGCGAAAAAGTCCGTATAGGATTTACCCTTCTCATCATAAACAAACTGCATTGAACCACGAACAAGCTGAGGTGCATCACGGTAAAAATGCTGTGTACAAGGATAGAAATATTGCTTACGTTTGGATGCTACCGCTTCTCTTCCGATGAAGTCTTGTTGTTCCATGAAGGGTTCTCTCTCCTTTTTGTGAAAATAGTAACTTATTCATAGAGTCCTGTGCATCACCCTATTACACGGCGATATCTAGTCCCCATTAAAATACAATTAGTTGAACTGCAATGAGCCCAAAGTATAACCCGCATAGACCGGCTTGAGGCCGCCCAGCATGTCATCCTTCTTATCGGATCCGTTAATTGCCTGTTGATATGAAATAATAATTTCACGAAGCTGTTCGACGCTATAGGTTGCTCCTTCAATACGGAAGCTTGATATTCCTAGTTCACTCATTTCATTCAACAATGGTAAATAGCAGAGTTCTTTGGCAAATAACAGATGGCAACGGCCGTGCTGATCACGATATACCGGATTCTCACCTTTGTCTGTCTTTAGAACCAAAACACTATTGTGCACATATTCATTATCCTCTTCAGCAATAGGCTCCATCAACTCAGTATTCTCATAAAGATCATGTTCCATATACATTAGTGCAGGTGTACCATGAACTACCACTTCCAAAGGCGCTTTACAACGTGAGGCAAAGGTAGCAAAATGCTCCACCGTCATTTCCGGAGACACTGAAAGCTGAGTCAAGCCTAAGTTAGTATATAATTGCGCTGACAGATGATTGTATACATTTAAATTACTGTCCCCAATTAGCGGGTATCCTGTAGCGTTGTAACGACGAATGGCTCCTAAATTTGTAACGATAAGACCGTCAATCGGCAAGCGTTCTCCCTGAAGTAATTGATCATATTGATCAAAATGCAGCTCTGTCATCATACGTGGCAAACCTAAGTAAATTTTGCTATCGCCTTTCCGTTCACCAAGTTCCTTAATGTCCCGTTTCGTAAAAGGTTGATCGGGTTCAAAAACATCCCCCGGCAAGTACAAGCTATCAACACCAAGCTCTAAGACCATCCGGGCCTGTTCCATATTATTTACTCGGACAGCTAGCTTAGCTTTTGTCTTCTGCGGTTGCTTAACCTCAGCCAAACTCTCCCGCACCTGCTCAACACGTTTTTCAGATAATTCCCGCTCTGCGGTTGGTGTACTGAACACTTTTCCAGTGCTATAAAATTTGCCTGTACCTTCGTAACGGCGGTTAATGTTAGCCAAGCCTGGTTTGCCAAAAGCATAAGCTGTCGAAAAGTCACGTTTGCGGTTGTTATAGAGTTCTTTAGTATCGACCGTACGGTCAAAGCCAATCGGATCATCGATATACCGGTCAATAGCTTCACCATAACTATTCGCCAGCATCACCATAAATTCCTTATCCCGCATGCGGCCCTCTATTTTGAAGGAGGTAATGCCTGACTCAATTAATTCCGGCAGATGCTCATACATGAACATATCTTTTACAGCCAATGGATATTCAGCAGGATAAACATAACCATCTTTTTTCACCCGATAATCCCAGCGACAAGGCTTCATACATTTCCCACGGTTACTGCTCATACCGAATACATGAGAGCTGAAATAACAATTCGCTCCGTGAACTGAGCACATATCTCCGTGAATAAAATACTCCAGTTCCATCCCACTCCGCTGACCAAGCAGTTTAGCTGTCTGCAAATCCATTTCCCGTGAAGTAACCACACGACTTACACCCAGATCACGCAGCGCGTAGATCATTTCCAGGTTGTGCACATTCATCATTACCGAAGAGTGAATCGGAAGATTAAGCCCCATCTCGCGAATAAGCTCCAGCACTGCCATATCCTGAACAATTAAGGCATCCGGGCGAGCACCGTCAAGGAAACGCAGATATTCTTTAGCCTCTTCCACATCTTCTTCACTAAACAGGTTATTCACTGTGATATACACTTTTTTGTCTAGACGGTGAGCAATATCTAGTGCCTCTACGATCTCCTCATGAGACAGATTATATCCTTTACGCATCATTCTCATATTCAATACAGGTCCACCAAAATAAACTGCATCACATCGTGCCTGGATCACTTCCTTGAAAATCTCAAACGTTCCTGCGGGTGCTAATAATTCAATCTCTCTACCGTTAAAATAACGTGCCATTCAAGTTCCCTCCCAAGTTGATACTCTCCATACAAGTTGTACTTTACACCAAAGCTACTGCAATCCCCATTACAATAAACATAGTAATAAAAATAGTATCGAATATGCCCCACCTTAGGCGGTGATACTGGCTACGCGGAGCATCCATACGAAAGCCACGGGCTTCCATGGAATATACCAGATCCTGCGCACGCCTAAACGCACTAGCGATAATCGGAACCAGCAAGGACACTAACATTCGTCCCTTTTCCTTTAAAGGCAGCTCCTTCAGATCAGCACCCCGTGAGGCCTGCGCTTTCATGATAATCTGCGACTCGTCTAGAATCGTAGGTATGAAACGAAGGGAAATGCTGATCATCAGTGTGATACGGTCGGGCTTCAAACCAAACTTTTTGAAAGGAGCCAAAATCCCCTCCAGCCCTTGATTCAGCTTACCCGGCGTTGTGGTGAATGTAAGTAGTGCCGTGAACGTGATCAGAAAAAACATGCGGATGACCGAAAATGCGCCTAATCTTAGCCCTCCCTCATAAATAGACCACGAACCAAGCGTCAGCACCGCCTCACCCGTCTTCACAGACAGCAGCTGTACGATAAAGATAAATAGCATTAAATACCGTAAAGGCTTAGCTGCTTTCAGAAAGTATTTAAGCGGAATCCGAGTGGAAGCCATAACCGCTATTGAGAAAATAGCCAGCAGCGCCATAGCCATCCACGAACGGGAGAGCAGGATAACAGCTACGTATAATAGCATTCCAGTGATTTTGGCACGAGCATCTAGCTTATGCACCCATGAACCGGTCTCAATACTGCGCCCTATGATTAGCTTCTCATTCATGGCTATCCCTCTTTCCTTCGTGCTGCTCGCTAGAGTTGCCTGATCCAGATGGCAGCGAAGCGATTAGCTCTGCTAAGCTCTCTGCCGTTAAGCGAGGAGCTTCATCCGTAAGACCAAAGCGATCAGCGACTGCACGCCAGTAACGAAGAGACTGCGGAACCGTCAAGCCACACTGTTCCAGAATCGAAGGGTCATCTGCCAGCGCCTTTACGCTGCCTTGAAACGCCGTGCTGCCCTCTTTAAGGACAAGCCAGTTGTCCGCGTAAGGCAATAACTCATCCATCCGATGCGTGACGACGATGATTGTTCTCCCCTGTTCACGGCATAAACGCTCCAGCAAGTGGATTAGCTCTGCACGGCTGATGGGATCAAGCGTAGCCGTCGGTTCATCCAGAACGATGACCTCAGGGTCCATAGCTAGCACGGAGGCGATAGCTGCCTTGCGCATTTGCCCACCGCTCAATTTAAAAGGATTCCGCTCTAGCAGCGCAAGATCCAGCCCCATATCTAGCATGGCCTGTCTTGCGCGTGCCTTTGCCTCTTCGAGGCTCATGCCGAAGTTAAGAGGACCGAAGATAAGATCCTTTTCGACCGTATCTTCAAACATTTGCTGCTCTGGAAATTGAAATACCAATCCGACTCTACGACGCAGCGGCATCAGCTTAGGTGATTTCTCCCCCGCCTGGATGGTTACATCGAGCACTTTTACCGTACCCTCCGTTGGTTTCAATATCCCGTTAAACAACTGCAGTAGCGTCGATTTACCAGAGCCTGTCGCCCCAGCAATACCAACCATAGAGCCTAGTGGAACACTGAGGTTAATGTCGCGGAGCGCCGTCAGCTTCCATAGGCTTCGGTCAGCATAGGAATAACTTACTTGCTGTAATTCTATGGCCATAACGTGTCTATAAGCTCCTTTTCACTGGCGGGAACATCCACATGGATGCCCTGATTCTGCAGCTCGCGTGCAAGACGCCAAGGATACGGCTCACACAGATGGCATTTTTGCAGAAGCTCTTCGTCCCGGAACAGCTCCGCCGGTGTAACATCAGCAGCTAAACCACCTCCATGCAGTGCAAGCACCCGATCCGATGCCAAAATCTCATCTGCATCATGTGTAATCATAAGAATCGTATACTTTCCTTCCGCTCGCATATCCTGCAAAATACCAAGAAGATCATTTCTGCTTCCTTCATCCAACATAGAAGAGGCCTCGTCAAAAATGACGATGCCTGGTTCCATAGCAAGAATGGAGGCGATAGCGACACGCTGCTTTTGGCCTCCAGACAGCTCACCTGGGTGTTTGGACAACAGATGATTTATTCCCAGCCTCGTCGTATAAGCGTGTAATCGTTCAGCCATCTCTTCGTACGACAAACAAAGCCCTTCCAGGCCGAATAAGATATCTTCCTCTACAGTGGCTCCAATAAACTGATTATCTGGATTTTGGAACACCATACCGATGCATTGCCGAATGCTTCCGATCGTCTCCTCACTGAGTTGCATACCACTAACCACAATTTCACCAGCACTCTTAGGCAGCAAAGCATTTAGTAGCTTAACTAGCGTAGACTTCCCGCAGCCATTGGGGCCAACCAAGCTAACCCATTGTCCCTGTGAAATAGATAACGTTATATTTTGAAGAATCGGATGCTCAGGATCATAACCAAACGATACCCCATCCAAAGAGATGACAGCTTGTCCTTCTCCCTCTAACTCTTGACCATCATATGATTCATTCATGTTAGTCATCCTTCCGCTGATGTGACTAATCAGTCCAAAAACTCTTCAAACAACGATATTTTTGACAATGAAGCCACCAAATAACGGACTGCATAGCCCACGGCAATTCCTGTTACTACTCCAGTGATCAGCAGCATGGGAAGATAATAAAAAATACTAAGGGACGAGAATACCATAGAAGCTGCCAGCAGCTGACCGATATTATGTGCAATTCCACCAGCTATACTAATTCCGATCAAGCTTATACTTTTACCTTTGCCACTAAGCAGCATTAACACGAACATTACAACAAAGCTAAAAAGCGAACCGAATAAACTGAACAATAAGCTCGAAAAGGTACCTAGCAGAAATGCAGTAAGCAGTGTTTTGAGAATGACAAGCAGGAAAGCGTCCCGTCCACGTAAAAAGTAAATACAGGTCAAAATCATAATGTTAGCTAGTCCAAGTTTAGCACCTGGCACCAGTCCCATCCCTGATAATGGGATCTGAGCCTCTATTAGACTGAGCACTACCGCCACTGCGGCAAAAATCGCAATAATTACCGTTCTTTTTAAAGCTGTTGCAGATTCACTACTGGACATAGGCATCTATATCATCCTCCCCCGACGCACTTGTGATCTCCACTAATACTCTATGTGGTAGACAGACAATCGTCTGTTTGGGCAGGGTAATAAAACCAAAACCTAGGCATACTTGATCCGGGCAATCGGCATCGTACATTTCAATCCCGTAATCATGCACCTTCAAGATGTTATAACCACGTTCGGTACGGACCTCAATGGTTTGTTCTTCTTTTGTAAGCTTTACCGTTTTAAATAACTCGCCGTCCACAGTCACATTGGCTACGAGATTTTTACCGGCCCCACCTTTATCATCATTGTCCGAAAACCATCTCGGTACGAGAAAAGCGAGCGCAGCAATCAATACGATGGAAATCAACCACACATCTGCGCGTTTCATATAAATCTCCCTTATTTTTTAATTAAAATCCAGACTTATTAATTATAACGGTCTGCCCTCAATCCTTCAATCAATGTTGGGGTTTTATGTAAGTTTTAAAGACCTGTTCACAAAATAGGCACGCAAAATAACCCCCACAGACTCAAGCCTTTCGCTTCGAGCAAATTCAGGTGTAATTTGCAGCGTTTGCAAAAATTAAACTTACACTTTAGCCCATTTGAACCGAGATTGCCCATCTCTTCTGGTTTACTAGCTTTTCCGAAATATTCCACAATTAATCTAGTCTAAGTCACATTCGGATCTGAAACGCCCCCTCTGGAGACTTATTCCCCTCCTAAGCCAAACCATCCTTATCTTGGAATTCATTATTATATTTGCCTTTTAAACAATACTGTGTTATATTTATATCGTATTTGTTTTTCGATATATTGTATATCCCCATCAAGAAGATGTCAGGCCGACTATTTTACACTTCGGCAATTTGGACACAGAGGCTTCATGTTTTCTTGCAGAAACTTTCCTTTTTATGAGATTAAATTCGAAATATAGCATTCCGATTCACACTGGCGCGGTCAATGGAGCCGCAAGGGCAAAAGAGAGGTAGGGCTTTTGTCGTATTGGAAGGATTATTCTCGCCACACGGCTGCTGGAAATAACAAGGAATTAAGACACCCGTTACTCACGAACGGCGGGGGATGAATATAACGAAAAAGCATGGCTGTACGAACCTTACACAAGGACACATGCCATGTGTGGAAAAATATAGGCGCCCGATAACTGCTACCAAGCGGATATCGGGCGCTGTCTACGTTCAGGGCCACTAATTTACATATTGATTCACAAAAGCTGTTACTACATTTATGTAACCTGTTTTATCCGTATCATAAGCTAATCCATGCCCCGCTTGCGGCACTACGAACTTCTCTTTTGGACTCTGACATGCCTCATATAATTCATTCATCATACTATATGGTACAAAATTATCAGCATCCCCATGAATAAAAAGAATCGGCACCTTCGCCTTACGCACCTGTTTCAAGGCAGACGCTTCACTAAAACCATACCCTGCCTTCAAACGAGTAATTAGACTTGCACTTTGGATAAAAGGGAAGCTTGGCAAGTGATACATACGCCTTAGTTGGTAAGCTAATTGTGCTTTAACTGAGCTGTAAGCGCAGTCCGAGACAATAGCTTTGACCTGCGGTGGGAGATTTTCACCTGAGGTCATTAGCACTGTAGCACCGCCCATAGAAACCCCATGAAGCACAACTTGAGCACTGAGCCCAGTCTTTTCTATTATATATTTAATCCAGTGTAAATAATCCTTGCGCTCATGCCATCCAAAGCCAATATAATTTCCAGCGCTTTCCCCATGTCCCCTGGCATCGGGAATCAGGATATTAAAGCCCAGTCTCTCGTAATAGATTTTGGCGTACGCCCCCATATCCTTCCCTTTTCCAGAATAACCGTGGGCTAAAATCGCCGTACGACCTTCAGCACGATCCGAAAGGAGCAAATACCCTCTTAGTTGTAGCCCGTCCTCAGATGTAATCTCCACATTCTCAAAGCTCTGACTGGAGATCCAATCCTTCCCCTCACCCCAAGAAGCCCCGGCAACCGGGGGATCAACCTTCAAGTCACGATTAGTACTCAGGAATTCCTTCGGTGCTCGTTTAATAGCAATGCCATAAAAGAAAAAGCCAGCATAGATCAGAGCTCCAATGACGATGACAGCACTAATGAAGAACCATACCAATTCGTCTTCCCCGTCCTTTCCTTATGTTCGTTGTAAATCAGTATAACATCTACTTAGAATGCGCCAAAATAGAACAATCATGACAAAATAGAGCCGCCATCGGAATATGTCCCGAAAGCGGCTCTTCTATTCTTCACGGCTTAGCTTGCGTTCACGCTATAATCACCGTTTATTATTTCTTGTTCGAGAATCTATTTCTCATTAGCAATCCAATAAGAGCAAAACCTAGACCTGCTGCATAATAAGGACCTGGACTTGATTCTCCCGTTTTTGGCAGTTCATCCACAGGTGGATTACCTAGCGGAATTGTATCATCCACTACTGCAATATCCTCTGGTGACGGCGTTTCCGTTGCCACCGGTCCTAGTGGGATTTCATCGTCGTCAACAAGGACTTCTGTATTGCTCGACGGGGTTGGTGTGGGTACTGGTGCTGGCGTCGATGAAGCTACAGGACCCAGCGGCACAGGGTCATCATTAACAACAATAGTGCCAATTACAAATGATGGTGTTGGTGTTGGGAACACCGGAGGCTCCGGCGTTGGCGTTGGTGTCACTTCCGACGACGATGTCGGTGTTGGC
>NZ_NFUX01000049.1:0-57407 GCF_002264385.1 Paenibacillus sp. VTT E-133280 | reverse complement strand
AAGGATTCATCCAATAATGAATCGGCGAAGAATGCTGAACATGCCGTTATGATTGAGCTTGTTAAGGGTGTTCTGACCACACCTACGGTTACTAGCTCCATATATGGCTTTGACGGAGGCATTTTAAAAACAAAACAGCTGGTAACTGGTTCTACACAACGGACCATTCGGTTTGACTTTTTCTCCGGAGAAACCTTTACGAATGCTGAAGTTCAGGTAACGATTGAAGGCATGACCTTTAACACAAATGACTATTATAGCATTAGTGGGTGGACACATCTGACAAGTGACCAAATTAGCAATAATGGGCATACGCTGACTTTCACAGGAAGCAACAGAGGTGTTTCGGATATTGCGTTTGAACTTCACGATAAATTGATGCCGGCACCGGGGACCTATCTCATTAAGTTCAAAGCAGATGCAGATGGACCTGGAACAGCTAGATCTTTCTCCGAGGAACAATTTATTACCTTAATTATTTTGCCTCCGGCTTAAAAAAGAAGCTTCTCATGAGTTCTTTGAACTTATGTGAAGCTTCTTTTTTATGAAAAATAGGATTGCTCAATATAGTCTGAATGAGTATTATGAGTAGGTATGCTCTTATAAAAATAGAGATAAATAGGATGGAGAGCACCATGACAACATCACGACAGAACGCATTGATTTTTTCATTTACTTTTATGGCGTTTATTCTGGGTACGACGGAGTATATTATCGTTGGTTTACTCTCGGAAATATCCTCGAGCCTCGGAGTGACGCTAGCGACAGCCGGGGGCTTGGTATCTGGTTTCGCGATCGCTTATGCCATTGGCACACCCATTATGATGTCTTTGTTCAGCCGCATCCCGAAACGGATTACGATTCTTGTATCGCTTGTATTGATTCTGCTGCTGAATTTGTGGAGTGCTATAACTGGAACCTATAGTATGCTGCTAGTGACTAGAATAGTTACTGCCGTACTATGTGGTTTTGTTCTTTCTGTAGCCATTACGGTAGCAAATGAAGCGGTTGACCCGGAGAAAAGAGGCAAAGCGATCGCTACAATTTTAAGCGGCTTCGCTGTTGCGAATGTATTTGGTGTACCGATCGGCACTTTTGTAGGGCAGTATTTTAACTGGCCTGCAGCATTTGTTCTGAATGGGGGATTAGCTGGAATTGCCATAGCGCTAAATTATGCCTATATTCCACGCAAACTACCGAAGCCTGTGCCTAGCTCACTCAAGGATCAGATCGAGCTGCTCACAAATGGACGTATTATTCTTGCATTTCTCATTCCAGTTACGGCAGTGGGAGCAGTGTTTGTGATGTATACGTACATCACACCATTGCTAGAGCAAGTGATGAATATTCCTAAGAGCTCGGTTAGTGGTGTACTGTTTGTATACGGGATTGCTACGATTGTCAGCAACTGGATTGGAGGCAAGGTTGCAACCGGAAATGCGGTAAGTAAGCTTAGATTCGTTTTTCTTATACAAGCAGTGATCTACATCATCTTTAGTATGACCGCATCGATCTCGATTCTAGGAATGATCGTACTCATGATGTTAGCCGTCATGTCGAGTATTGTGAGCGCACCAGCCCAGCTCTATTTGATAGATTTGGCGAAGCAGTTCTCACCACGATCGAAAGACCTTGCTGCATCGTTGAATCCAGTAGCGTCTAACTTGGGAATCGCAGGTGGCTCCGCAATTGGTGGAGTCGTTGCCCAGCATGGAGGATTAATCTCCCTTCCAATAGCTGCTTCTATCCTGGCGATATCAGCCTGTGTAATTGCATTGATATGCTATAAGTTGGATCAGCAGAGTCAAGAAGCAGTTATTGCTCAGCATCATAACTTAACCTGAGGAGAAGTCATAGAGGTCGTCGGAAATAATCCGGCGGCCTTTTCGTATATCAAAGATAATCTAGTAAAACAACATTTCACTATCATTGACTATATTTTTAACTATGTTATAATTCAAACATATGTTGCTAATATAACAAAATGTATCAATACATATTAGGAGCATTAATTCGTTGCACAAACAAAGTAATAGCTTATTCATCAACATTAATGACTATGGAGGAACTAGCTCTTTGTAGTGTCAGCGAATGTTATAATAGTAACATTTTAATGTTTCATAACTAATTTTTAAAGGAGAAGTGAATAGAATGGATGTTAAAGATATATTAGCAAAAGTAGATCATACACTGCTGGATGTTACGGCTACATGGGAAGATATAAAGAATTTATGTGATGATGCTATGAAATACCAAACGGCCAGTGTTTGTATCCCAAGTGCTTATGTTAGAGAAGCAGCAAATTATGTTGAAGGCAAAATAGCCATCTGTACAGTCATTGGATTTCCGAACGGTTATAATACCCAAGCTGTTAAAGTATTTGAAGCAACAGACGCCATTTCAAATGGAGCATCAGAGATTGATATGGTGATCAATGTGGGCTTCTTAAAAAGCGGGCGTTATGAGGAAGTTTACGAGGAAATACATGCCATTAAAAATGCATGTGGAAGTAGAGTATTAAAGGTTATTGTTGAAACCTGTTTGCTAACCCAAGAGGAAAAAGTGAAAGTATGTGAGCTTGTTACAAAAGCTGGTGCTGATTATATCAAAACATCCACTGGATTTTCAAAAGCTGGAGCAACTAAAGAGGATGTCAGCCTGTTTGCACAGAACATTGGTCCAAATGTGAAGATTAAAGCAGCTGGAGGCATTCGCTCTTTGGATGATGCTAAAGCATTTATCGAGTTGGGTGCAGACCGTTTAGGAACTAGTGCCATAGTTAAAATTGTAAAAGGGCAGGAAGTATTGGGGTATTAGATATGGTATAATTCTGATAATTATACTTTATTATTAGTAGTTAGGATGAACCGGTATGGATAAGCAAGAGAGAGTAAATACAATTGTATCAATCCTAAAAAATAAAAGTGGCGCATCCATCAAAGAACTTTCCCATCAACTTGATGTCACAGAAATGACTGTTCGCCGGGATATTAAATATCTAAAAGAAAATAAAATCGTTCAAGTTGTTTCAGGTGCGGTTATTTATAATGGTTCTGACCTCAATGAGAATAAACAAGATGAATATGATTTGACCACTCAAAAAAATAATCGGGCATCAGAAAAATATAATATAGGTAAGTTAGCAGCTTCACTAATCGAGCCTAACGATATTATTTTTATTGATATTGGTACAACAACCGCTCAAATCATCGAACATATTCCGTCAAATCATTCTGTGGAAATTGTTTGCTGCACTATGAACGCATTAATTGAGATTCATAAAAAAGGGTTTAAGGATTTTATTCTTATTGGTGGTCATTACCGTCCAGAACTTCAAATGTTTGAAAGCAGAGAAGGGTTGGATTTAATAAGTAGAACACGAACAACAAAAGCATTTATTTCTGCAGCTGGAGTTAATGCTAAATTAGGCATTACTTGTACGAACAGTTGTGAAGTGGACACAAAAAATGCGGCAATTCATTGTGCTCTTGAGAAAATTTTAGTGATTGATTCCTCTAAGTTTGATATGGTTAAGTCCACTTACTTTGCTTCGTTAAATGATTTTGATGCGATTGTAACTGATAGAGGTTTATCAGAAGAGTGGATTGAGAAAATCAAACAATTAAATATTTCTCTTTATCTAGCTTAGAAATTCAGCGCGTGCCGATACTCAATTGGTGCGCGCTGTTTGCTTTTATACTTTTAAACTACTTTCTTATATGTTATAACTAATGCTACATTCTGAAGATCATTTGGCATTTGATTCGTTGAGGGGAGATTTAGTTTTTGCATTCACCACAGACACAAGACAACAAGAATTCGTTATATATCATTTTACTCATTTCGGGGATTGTTCTGGTAGCCTTTAATTTACGCCCTGCGATTACATCGGTAGGTCCATTAGTGGGCATTATTCAAGAAGATGTGGGGCTTGCACATTGGAGTGCAGGTTCATTAATGAGTATACCTTTGATATCCTTCGCTGTTATGTCGTCTCTCGTTCCTAGAATCGCTGCTCGTTTATCCAACGAGAAGACGCTATTGTTAGGTTTGGTTATTCTTTTGGTCGGAATTTGCATTCGTTCCATTTCAATGACACTCTTTATTTTCGTTGGTACGCTTTTGATTGGAGTAGGGATAGCCATCGGAAATGTTCTATTGCCGGTAGTTGTGAAGGAGAAGTTCCCACAAAAGTTCGGTCTAATGACAAGTATCTATTCCACTTCCATGGGATTGTTCGCATCGTTAGCATCAGGTATTAGTATTCCTCTAGCCCATGGTCTGAAGCTTGGGTGGGACGGAGCCTTAATCGTATGGGGAATTCCGACAATCATAGCGATCGTGGTATGGATCCTTCTAATTAGATTAAATCCAGCCAAAGATAATGCAGTGAAAAGTGTAAGGATCAGTGCTAGGCAGATCTGGCGTTCACCGCTCGCTTGGAAAATAGCGCTATTCATGGGATTTCAATCTTCATTATTTTATATAACAATGTCTTGGTTACCTGAAATCTTATATAACTATGGCATAAGTAGGGGTACAGCAGGCTGGTTAGTATCCTTCACACAAATTGTTGGCGTACCTGTTAGTTTTCTTGTTCCTATTCTTGCAGGACGACTGCGCTCTCAAGTATGGATTGCATTCGCATTAGGCATGTGCTCCATTGTTGGTTATGGGGGCCTATGTATGGGCTCATCTTATCCTATGATGATCCTAAGTATTATCTTGATTGGTATCGCTTTGGGAGGGAATTTCCCACTGGCGCTAAGTTATATCGGAATTCGTGCCCGAAACGGAAATCAAGCTGCAGAATTATCTGGAATGGCTCAATCCACGGGATATATGCTTGCAGCCATAGGGCCTATACTGATCGGTTATTTATATGATATGACCCAAGTGTGGACGATTCCACTGATCACACTGATCGTTATTTCCGGACTTGTGATGACGTTTGGAATGTTGTCTGGCCGAGATAAATATGTATAAAAAAACTCCCCATATAGCAGACAGGTGAAATAATGAACCCTGCTGCTATATGAGGAGTTTTTTTAAATCGTTTTATTTAAAATACTAAATATCTTTAGCGCTATTTGAATTCGTAGTAATTCTTCCGAATGCTTTAAGTCCAGATTTAGGATTTCTTTTATTTTTTCGATTCGATAGATAAGTGTGTTTCTGTGCAAAAACATAGCCTTCGAAGTTTCGGTGACATTCAGATTGTTAATAAAGTAATTTTCTAAAGTTAGCATGTAGCTTGTACCGTGTAATTGATCATGATCAAACACTTTACCTAGACACTTCCGGAAAAATTCTTCTAAGGCAACGATTTTGATATTGGCTTCCAACAGATGGTAAACTGAATAATCTTCGAAATGTGAGACCTTGTTTTGAAGGTTTTTTTGTTGCATCAATTTAATCATTTCGTTCGCCTCAGAAAAGCTATTATGCAGCGAGCTGATTGTACTGTATTGCTGACCAATCCCTATTAAGAGTGTTTCTTTCGTTCTTTGGATAAGTACCTCAAGCAGTTCATTTGCATATAACTTGGCATCGCTAATCGAAACAGGAGGTCTTTCTTCATTTTGCCCTACTAGAATGATGACTCTGTTGTTTCTATAAAAACACTTAATTTCTCCAATCGCTTTATGCGACAAGTCATAAATGATGTCCACACACTTTTTTGCAATGGACTCCATTTTGTACTTTCCGATAATCATATCTTCAAACTTGTCTGCTTCATTCATTTCAATATTTATCACCATACTGTAATACATATAGCTCGGATTTAATCCATGTAAATAACATAAGGTTTGCAGCGCTTCATGGGATGATATTTTCCCCGAAAGTAAATCATCAATGGAGTCCTGCTTAATTCTTATTTCAAGTTCGCTAATTTCCTTTGCTTTGATCAGCTCAAGTGCCATGATGGTGGAGGCTTGCTGCAAAATAATGTAATCAAATTCTGATAGCTCTTGCACTGTCTGCCAAATCACAATATAGCCGTAAATATAGTTAGAAGCAGCGACAGGAATCACCCGACATTTTATTTCCGCACCTTCTGAATGATAGGTCCTCTTAATAGATTTTTTCATTTCATTTAGATTGGTAGGAATAGTATCGATGAACGCTTTATTAAAAACAGGCTGTCGATTTGAAAAATCAAGATAATACTCGAGAGGACTGTTATTCTTCGCATGTTCTGTGTGATGCAGTAATCGCCAATCCTTGTCTACGACAATAATAGGATTACTAATCGTTTCGGATAACATGGAGGTTATTTTGGCAATACCGCCGCCTTCGAGGGTGATTTTGAAGAACAAGTTATGTATATCTAAAGTCTTTCTATTGAGCAAATCATATCTTCCGGAAACCTTCTCATTAATGATCGAGATCATGTTAGAGAGTGTGTATTCAAAGGGAAGTTCTAGAAGGGGTAACCCATACTTATTGGCTTCATCAATCATGTTCTGAGGAAGCTTGTCAAAGTACCGTTTCATTTTCACAACTAATCCTGAACAGTTCAGCTCCGCAAGTTCCTTAATCATTCGATTTTGTAATTCGGCATTATTTTTAAAGATGTAGCCTGTTGATAAGAGTAGTTCGTTAGGTGAAAGCCAGTCAAAGGCATCAGGATTCTCAATAATGTTAACGATGGATATGGATTTATCAACTCCTTGTTCTCCAGCAACAATTTTTATTCCCTCTATAGCCTTGATCTTCATTAAGTCTTTAACGGTTAGCAATGTTTGGCACACTCCTCAGACACACTTTTAACACATTCCCTTGTATAACATGCACAAATAGGATGCACTCTTTTTGGTTCGCTTAAACGATGACGATCCCTACCAGTATATTATATATTAAGTGCGTAAGGTAGTTACGCTAATAGTTGCCTTTGTACGATGTAACCAAATCATATGATTCAATGCATTCATCCATCTGTTGAAGTGAAAAGGAGGTCAATCACCTTTTTGAAAATATAAGGAATGAAAATAGAGGTGACTCTAGTGAGATTTGCGAAATCCGGTGATGGAGATTTTATTCAACGAATCATTCATCATAAGTTTCATGGCTTTGTTCATAGCACATTTAATCGCACAATCAATATTCAATGTTTGGATCGTGGAGATTTGTATACTATTGCGTGTAAGGGAATCGATAATGCGCCTAATACACTTATTATTGACTTAGAACATTTTGAAGAAGCAGATATCAAGGTGAATGACATTGTAAGTTCGGATCATTCCGTTTTATCAATTGCTAATAAGATGTCTATCACAATGAATGGTGTTAAAAAATGGAATTGTAAACTGCCTAAATATCCTTCAGAAGCTGAAGTCTTAATAATGAATGTATCCGTCATGAAGCAATATATTAAACTTCACGGAAATAACAGCAGAATTGAAAGGGCTTTCAAGAGCGGCAATCCTTTTGACGATGAAATGTCTAGAATGCTTCATGAACGGACGCAATTACTTGTATCGGATTTGCAAAACAAGCGAATCTCTACTGCAATCACACATGCAACTTCGCTCATAGGCCTTGGACCAGGCTTAACGCCAGCCGGCGATGATTTCTTGGTGGGATTGTTTACCGTCATGGGCATCGAGAATCATCAATACTTTTCACACCAATCGTTTTGTGAAGAAGTCGTCTTACATGCGAAGGCTTTAACCAATGATATCAGCTATATGGCATTAGCTAAAGCAGCAGTTGGCCAGGTAAGAGAGTCTATAAGTGACTTAATGGAAGCTTTATTTAGAGGTAGCGAAGAGAAATTACTATTGGCTTTAGATAGGGTACTGGCTATAGGGTCCACTTCGGGTACTGATATAGCTCTAGGAATTGTTGCAGGGCTGGAAATGAACATGTAAATGGGAGGTACAAGTATGACTGTTCAAGTTTTAGTAAAACCAAACACATATATCGATTCCGTATCTTTGATGTCACTCTCAACCAAAGCGAATCAGATCGAAATCGTAGAACAAGCCATTATTGCAATGGGGACTGAAATGAATAAAGAGGTCATTAGAAATGTGGGCTTGATGACACCTGAAGTAGAAAGTGCCAAAACAAGTGACTTAGTGATTATTGTGAAGGCTGCCTCTGAAGAGCTATGTGAGGGTGCTTTCGATAGCATCAATGAATTGTTAACGAAAAAGAAAGATTCCTCTAAGGGAAAAAGTGAGGTTAAATACTCAACCATTACCTCAGCTGTAAACGGTACTCCTGAAGCTAACTTAGCGATTATTGCCGTAAATGGGAGCTACGCTCCTAGAGAAGCAAGAAAAGCTCTTGAAAATAATCTTCATGTCATGCTGTTTAGCGACAATGTAAGTATTGAAGATGAAATTGAATTAAAGACTTTAGCCCAAGAAAAAGGCTTGTTAATGATGGGGCCAGACTGTGGGACTGCGATTATTGGCAATGTCGCATTATGCTTTGCAAATGCCGTGAGAAAAGGAAATATCGGGATCGTTGGCGCATCAGGAACAGGTAGCCAAGAGGTAACGGTTCGTATTCATGAATTTGGCGGTGGAATCACACAGTTGATCGGTACAGGCGGCAGAGATCTAAGTGAAGAGGTTGGCGGTATTATGATGCTGGCCGGAATTAAAGCGTTAGAAGAGGACGATGCAACAAAGGTTATTGTTCTCGTATCTAAACCACCAGCACCAAGTGTAGAAGAGAAAGTACTAGCACAAATTAAACAATGTAAAAAACCAGTCGTGGTTTGGTTTGTGGGTGGGAATGAAGAAAAGGTCGCCCAAGCTGGCGGTCATTTTGCAAAAATGTCAAAAGAAGCGGCGCTTAAAGCGGTACTTTTAGCTGGGGCAGACGAATCGATGCTTAACAAACGTACGTTAAATCTCCCGCTTATTGAAGAAGTGCGTGCGAAGTTAAATCCTCAGCAAAAATATATCCGTGGACTATTCAGTGGCGGTACGCTCTGTGATGAAGCGATGCACATTGCTATGGAAAAATTCGATAATGTCTACAGTAACATTCAGAGAGATTCTGAATATCGCTTAAAAGATGTTAGAGTAAGCCAAGCTCATACCTTTATTGACTTCGGAGACGACCAATTTACACAAGGTAAGCCACATCCAATGATAGATCCATCCACTCGGATTGAAAGATTTATTCAAGAAGCGAAAGATCCTTCTGTCGGTGTTATTGTGATGGACTTTGTTCTAGGCTTTGGAGCACACGAAGATCCTGTAGGGGCAATGCTTCCAGCGATTATCGAAGCGAAGCAAGCCGCTGAAGATGAAGGAAGGCATCTAGAGATTATTGGATACATTCTTGGAACCGAGCTGGATAGTCAAAATATTGAGGGTCAAATTAATAAATTGTTAGCTTCGGGTGCTACACATGCTAGCAGCAGTCAGAACGCAGGTCTACTAGCAAGAGAATTCGTTGTGAAAGGAGAATAGTCATGAGTAAAATCAATGCACTTTTTACGAATAAACTAAATGTCATAAATGTAGGCATTGCGAACTTTAGAGATGATTTGTTAAAACAAAACGCGAATGTAACTCACTTGGAGTGGACGCCGCCAGGCAGAGGTAATACAGAATTAATTGCTGCGCTGGATAAGCTTGAAGACCCAAGGGTTACAGCTAAGATTGAAGCTGCTAACAAAGAGGCTGTTGAGCGAATTATTAACTCGCAACCGGTACTGATTGGCTTTGACCAAGCGATCAATGTGGTTCCGGGTATGACGAAAAATACGATTTTACATGCTGGCCCGCCAATCACTTGGGAACGAATGAATGGTCCGATGAAAGGTGCGGTAACAGGGGCTATTGTATTTGAAGGACTTGCCCACAATCTTGAAGAAGCAGCTGTACTAGCCGAGTCTGGAGAGATTATTTTCTCGCCATGTCATGAACATAACTGTGTTGGTTCCATGGCTGGCGTAACATCGGCTTCCATGTTTATGCATATTGTTGAGAATAAAACTTATGGAAATATTGCCTATACAAATTTAAGTGAACAAATGTCCAAAATCCTTCGTATGGGTGCTAATGACGAGAGTGTTATCCAGCGTTTGATTTGGATGCGAGATGTATTGGGTCCAATTTTAAGAGATGCGATGAAGCTAAATCCCAATGGGATTGACTTGCGCCTAATGCTGTCACAAGCCCTTCATATGGGGGACGAGTGTCATAACCGAAATGTAGCTGGAACAACCCTGCTCATTCAAGCGCTAACGCCTTATATTATCCAAACCGATTTCACTGTTGAACAGAAAAAAGAAGTGTTTGAATTCGTTAGCAGCAGCGACTATTTCTCGGGCCCGACGTGGATGGCGCTTTGTAAATGTGCCCTTGATGCTGCGCATGGCATTGAGAATAGTACCATTGTTACCACCATGGCTCGTAACGGAGTGGAATTCGGTATCCGCGTGAGTGGAATCGCTGGGAACGTATGGTTTACAGGTCCAGCACAACAAGTAATAGGTCCTATGTTCGCTGGTTATAAACCTGAGGATTCTGGTCTTGATATTGGTGACAGTGCGATTACGGAGACCTATGGAATTGGCGGATTTGCTATGGCAACTGCACCGGCTATTGTTTCGCTTGTGGGGGGTACCGTTGATGATGCCATCAGCTACACCACAAAAATGGCAGAAATCACAACCACTGAAAATCCTAATGTAACGATTCCAATGCTTGACTTTATAGGGATTCCAACAGGTATTGATATTCAAAAAGTCATCCAAACAGGAATTATGCCGATTATCAATACAGCCATTGCACATAAAGATGCGGGGATTGGAATGATTGGTGCGGGTATTGTTAATCCTCCAATCGAAGCATTTGAACAAGCCTTACTCGCATTAAGTGAAAATATTAAATAAGAAAAGGGCTAATTTGCTTAGCCCACCATTCTTATTTGGAGCTAGACGAACATCTTCGTGCTAGGCTGTGAAGGAGTGAACAATTTTGGATCATCTATCCTTGAATACAAAACTTATTGAAGCGAGTGAACAGGGAGAACTGGCTTTTGTTGAGAAACTATTAGACGAGGGTGCCAGTGTTGATTATAAAGATGCTGCAGGGCGAACAGCGTTAATGGCGGCAACTCAAAACAATCAAATCACGATTGCTAAGAGATTAATTGAAGCAGGAAGTGACGTAAACACTAGAGATATTACACAATTATCGCCGTTTATATGCTCAGCAGCAAATGGATTTTATGAAATTCTGCGTCTCATGATTGCTGGAGGAGCTGATTTGAAGAGCGTAAATCGTTTTGGAGGAACAGCACTGCTACCCTCAAGTGAAAAGGGCTACTTAAAAACCGTGGAAGTATGTATTGATGCCGGGGTTCCTGTGAATCATGTCAACGCCCTAGGTTGGTCAGCACTGCTTGAAGCAGTTATATTGGGCAACGGGGGGCGGCTATATTCTGACATTATTGAAGCACTTGTCCATGCGGGGGCAGATGTGCATTTGCCTGATCGGGATGGGCTCTCATCCCTACAACGTGCCGAAGAGAATGGTCAGCATACAGTGGTGAAGATTCTAGAACAAAGCTTCCAAGAAAATAACGAATATGTGAAGCAGGCAAAGGCTCTTGCTAACAAAGAGCAATATGAAGAAGCTATATCTGTCATGGGCAGGGCGCTGGAAGCGGATGCTGACAACCTGGACTTCATCTATTATAAAGGTTATTTCTTGCAACAAGTAAAGAGATACGAAGAGGCACTTCAGTGCTATGAAAGCGCTTTATCTATGAATCCGATGAATTTAGAATTTTATTTCTATACAGCGAATGCTTTGAGATTGTGGAAAAAACCGGAGGAAGCTCTTCAGGAATATGATAAAGCCTGTGAGCTGGCACCTAATGAAACGTTCTATCGCTACCACAAAACCAATTATTTAAGAGAACTTGGGCGACACCAAGAAGCAGTTATCGAGATGGATAAGCTTCTCGCGCTTCAGCCCCATAGATATGACTTCTCTTTCCATAAAGCGAACAGTCTAAGATCGCTTGGTAAGCATAAAGAGGCCATTGAGGCTATCGAGAACGCCATTAAGAATGATCCAACGAATCCGTTATACCACTCACACAAAAAGCAATCTCTTGAGTTACTCGGTTAGCGTATAAGAATTGCAACATAGGAGGCATCAGATGAAAGAGACTGTAATCGTTGCTATTGGCGGGAACTCATTGGTCAAGGAAAATGGCCTGGATTCGATTCATGACCAATCTGAAGCAGTAAAAGAAGTGGTCGTTAATATTGTTGATATGGTGCAAGAGGGCTACAATGTCGTCGTTACTCATGGCAACGGACCACAGGTAGGGTTTGGACTAAGAAGATCTGAGATTGCACATGAAATTGCCGGCATGTCTCCTGTTCCACTAGTGAATTGTGGGGCTGATACACAAGGTGGAATCGGTTATTTAATTCAGCAAGCTTTAATTAATGAATTTGCAGTTAGAGGGATCCATAAGAATGTGGCTACGGTGATTACACAAGTCGAAGTAAGCTCAGAAGATCCTAATTTCAAGAATCCGACGAAACCAGTAGGATCCTTCTTTTCCAAAGAGCAAGCGGAAGAAATGAAAAGAGAACATCCTGAATGGAGCTTTGTAGAAGACTCTGGCCGAGGATATCGTAGAGTAGTTCCGTCCCCAAGACCTATAGATATTGTGGAGAAAGACGCGATTAAGTCATTAATCGACGGGGGCTTTGTCGTTGTTGCTGCAGGTGGTGGAGGTATCGCAGTCGTGAAGGCTGAGGATAACACGTACCAAGGTGTTGATGCAGTCATCGATAAGGATTTTGCAACGAGTCTTTTAGCAGAACAAATCCATGCGGAGACCTTAATTATTACAACGGGAGTGTCCAGAGTATGCATCAACTATGGTAAGCCGAATCAAAAAGAGCTTTCCAAAATGACGGTTGATGAGACTAAACAATATGTGCTAGAAAATCACTTCCCAGCAGGAAGTATGCTGCCTAAAATCGAGGCGAGTTTAAGCTTCTTAGAGAACAGCGGAACGCGAGTTATTATTACGAATCCGGAAAGCTTAAAGGATGCGATGAATGAACAAGCAGGCACTCATATCGTGAAGTAATTTAAGCGAGGGGAAGTGTAGATATGGATCAAGCAAAATTGAAACAAAATTATGACAGGTACAAATCATACGGTTATGGTGAGGAATTACTGCCCAAAAAGCCTGAGCAAAGAGACTGGGGAATGTCCAACTATATCACACTCTGGATGGGCGCTGTCCATAATATTATGTCTTATATGACAGTGGCAGGTTTCTTCGTCCTAGGACTGAATACAACACAGGTGCTTTTTGCCGTTATGCTTTCAGCCATTATTGTCTCTGCATTTTATGCTTTAAATGGGTATTCTGCCTCCAAGTATGGGCTGCCATTTGCGATGCTGCTTCGTGATTCCTTTGGAGTAAAAGGAGCCATAATCCCTGCATTAATACGGGGGCTTATTGCCGGGTTAGTCTTCTTTGGAACCACAACCGTTGTAGGTGCAGAATCATTAAATGTTATATTTGCTAGATTTATTCCGGATTATATGAGTTTAGGCGGCGGGTTTACACTATTCGGGTTAGCATTTCCGACCATGATCTCCTACGCAATTCTTTGGACAGCAACTGTGCTGTTGTTCTTAGGGGGAATGAAAACACTGGGTAAGTTCGGTAACTGGTCATCCCCGGTAGTGTATGTGTTTATTATTGGTGCTGCGCTGTGGGCGATCAAGATTGCTGGAGGGTTTGGCCCGATTTTAGAGTATGTACCGGCGAACCCAACTTCAAGTCCACTAGTCTTTATTGCTTGCGTGAGTGCATTGGTATCTAACTGGGCGGGTCCTGTTGTAAATATGTCTGACTTCACCCATCGTGCGAAATCACCAAGAGCGGCTATGATTGGATTGCCTGTAGGGTTTATCTTGTCTTATATTCTTTTTGCCATCACTTGTGTGGCTTTAATCGCGGGTACTGAAATTGCGTTTGGTGAACCGATCTTCAATATCGTTCATGCCATTGATAAAATTGAAAACACTTTCGCGGTTGTTGTATTGATTCTTGCGCTAAACGTAGGAGCAATCGCCTTCGTAGTGTTTGCCAACTTATTGCCAGCTGGCTTGCAAATGTCATCTCTTTTCCCGAGAAAATTCACTGTAAAGACTGCGGGTGTCTTAACAGCCGTCGTTGGAACTTTGATTTTGCCATGGAAGCTTGTAGAAAGCACTACGACGTTGTTTTATTTCTATAGCTTTATCGGGTCCATCTTTGGTCCAATTGCGGGTATCATGCTTTCAAGCTTCTTTATTCATCGGAAAAGAGTATTAAATCTTGACCATATCTATGTCCCAGCAGGCAGCAACGGTGAATATAAGAATGGTTACAATCCTGTTGCGATGGCTGTTCTAGCAGTCAGCTTCATCCTTCCTATGTCAGGTGCATTTCTTAAGGGTATCCCCTTCCTAGTTAGGATGAATGATTTTGCTTTCTTTAGTGGCTTAATAGTTTCGTTTATTCTATATACCATCTTTAGCAAAAAACTAAAATCATCCTAATTAAACTAGAGGAGGAATTTTGAAATGGATTACATGAAATTGGCCGTAGACGCAACGATCGAGGGTATGAACAAGAAATTCGGGGGCCCGTTTGGGGCAACGATTGTTCGAGGCGATGAAGTAATTGCAGCGGTTAGCAATACGATGATGAGAGATACGGATCCTTCTGCACATGCGGAAATGGTAGCCATCCGAGAAGCATGCAAAAAGCTAGACACCATGGACTTATCGGACTGCGTAATATACGCAACCTGTGAACCCTGTCCAATGTGTATGGGCGCTATCATTTGGTCAGGTGTTAAAGAAGTTCATTATTGCAGCACAAGAGACGATGCGAAAGAGCATGGCTTCTCTGACATCCACCTTCGTGAATATTTTGTGGGGCATGATGAGAGTGTTGTCAATATGATCAAAGTGGAAGCAAGAGAAGATTGCGATCATTTATGGACGCATTTCCACGAATTAAACAAGAAATAATCCAGGCGGTATCCTATATTTTCCGGCACTATTTTAGTGCCGGATTTTCCTGTTCTTTTACAGACTTACTCAGTAAGATGAAGCTGGAGGAAATCAATCACCTGATGAAGAGCTTTTTGCACAACAGGGTTATTGAAATCTTTTTCAAATACATGCTCTCCGTTTGGAATAGTAATAAGCTTTGCCGGTACTCCTTCTTTCACTAGCGCAGCTCTCATGAATGCAGATTGTTCATACGGCACATCTACATCGTTCGTTCCATGCAGTAACAATGTTGGGGGGAATTCCTCAGTTACATGATAAATCGGACAGTATTTTAGGAGCTCTTCCTTATGTAGTGAAGGAGTTAAGCCGGTCACTTCTTGGATCCAGTTACCGGACTGTCTAGCATATAAATAAAGAAGGAAGCGCTCATCAACGCTTGCGTTCGTAATGATTTGATCGGACACCGAACGTTTGGCAATTTCCTTAGAGACGATATCTTTTTCAGCGTAGAATTTACTTGGTTCGAGTGCCCACTGTGCACTAATATCGCCGTAGCCATAGAAGGAGACAATGGCACGTGGCTTATGGGGGAACATTCCTGTGCACAGCGCAAGAAAACCACCTGCCGAGCTTCCTACCACAGCGATTCTTGAGGGGTCAATGGAGAATTGTTGAGGCCCTTTATTCGCTAACCAAAGAAGGCTATCTTGGACATCTTCTAGAATGTCATTAAGTGTTGACCTAGGGGCTAGTCTATAGTCAATCGAAAATAGTGCAAAACCATTAGTCGTGTAAAGTTGTATCATTTCCTCGGATAAATCTTCTCGATCCCCCCAAAGTAGGCCGCCTCCGTGAATGTACACAATAGCAGGGGCTTGGGGACGGTTTGTTTCATAAAAATCAGCTTTAATGGTAAATTGATCATTTTCTTTAAAAATAATGGTCTTCTTCATAGCTATCCATTACACCTCATCAAGTAAGTGATTTTTAAAGATTAGCGCTACCTCTATTGTATATCTTCACGAATTTGGATGAAAGCATAATCATAAATACTCAGGATTGGAGATACTGGCATGGATAGAAAGAGAAGATATCAGGCTTTATTTGATAATATTAATCAATATAACTCGGGTGAGAAGGGCATCACTAGAATTGCCTATACCAATGAAGAGCAGACATGTACAAGTGCTTTTATGCGGATGTGTAAGGCTGAAGATTTAGATATCCGGATGGATCATTGCGGAAATGTGATTGCTAGAAGAAACGGGAAGATAGAAGGGCTCCCACCCGTTGTAATGGGCTCTCACTTGGATACGGTATATCAAGGTGGGAAGTACGATGGTGTAGTGGGTGTAACGGCTGCTTTGGAAGTGATCAAACGTCTAAACGAAAAAGGGATTGAAACGGATCATCCGATCGAAATTATTTCATTTGCCTGTGAAGAATCCTCGCGTTTTGGTATTTCAACAGTTGGCAGCAAAATAATGTCAGGGTTATTTAAGAAGGAGAAATATAGATCTTTGAAGGACAAAGACGGTATTACAATGGAAAAGGCATTTTCGCTATGTGCACTGGATTATAACAGTATTGATCAGGCGAGTAGAGAAAATGAAGAATTAAAAGCGTTTTTTGAATTACATATTGAGCAAGGTCCTGTCTTAATAAACAATAATAAAAAAATTGGAATTGTGACTGGAATTGCTGCACCCGTGAGGCTTCATATTCAAATATCAGGGAAGGCATCCCACTCTGGAACGACACCTATGAATATGAGAAAAGATGCTTTTCTGGGTGCCTCAGAAATAGCACTTGAGCTTGAGAAAGCAGCCAAACTCGAACAAGAATTTGGAACGGTTGCGACGCTAGGGGTGATAGATATCTTGAATGGCGCTATGAACGTGGTTCCGGGAGAAGTGGAAATTAAAATTGATATCAGATCTACTTCAGTGGCATCCAGGAAACGTGTGTTAGACCATTTGTATCAAACAATATCCGTAGTACAAGAAAATAGACAACTTGTAATTGAGAGTACGGAAATTATTTCGGAGGAACCTGTCCTATTATCGGATGAGATCAGTCAGGTTCTAGAATCCATTTGTGAAGAGAAGCGGATATTGAGTCAACGGATGATTAGTGGGGCAGGGCATGATGCCATGAACATGAACAAACTTTGCCCAGTAGGGCTTATCTTTGTTCCTTCTGTAGATGGACTTAGTCATCATCCTAATGAATTTACAGATATGGATGATATCATTATGGGGATTGATATCTTAGAAGAAGCTGTTCTTCGTTATGCGTTTGTAAGACAGACTTAGTATGTGTTGAGAAATAAAGCCCAATGAGACATATTTAAATGTTACATTGGGCTTTGGTAATTTTATAACTGTTCGCAGAATTGTTGCTTTACATTAATGAATATTATATTAAAGTTAACATTGATATTTGTGAAAAAAATCCCATTCTGAAAAATTAAATCACAGCGGAAATAGGTCTTTTGGTGGTAGCCTATTTTTAATAGAGTAATTTGGACTAAAATTAGTAAAACAGAATATTGGTAAACCTATTGAAAAATAGGGACACAAAGCCATAGGGTCTAAATCTATATATAGATATGACAGCCGGTTGCATGTAGAGGGAGTTTTTTACTCTTATTTTTTGATGCATATGCAGCCGTTATCATTTTGGTAACGGCTTTTTACTGCTTATTTCTGATAATAAAATCAATTTATGGGCAAAAGGGTGGGAGATACATGGATCAGACACAATTTCGAGTATGGAGAATGATAGGCCTCGTAATAATGGCAGCGTTGATATTTTGGGGGTGTTCTTACTATTTTATAAAATGGACTGTTAACTCTTATGAGCAAGAAGCGGTTACTGCTACATCAGAAGCTACGATACATGCGAGTAAATCACTAGGAAATATGATACAGGGTGGATTAGATTCTTTAGATGGAATTGCTGATTCTATTTCGGAAATCAATTATATGGATTGGGATAAGACCAAAAAATATCTGCATCACTTTGATAAAAAATATAATTTTATACGAATTAGCATCAACAGCCTAGATGGTAAAGCTTACGCATCGGATGGGACAATGTTTGATGTATCAGATGAAGTAGGGTTCCAAAAAGCGCTGCAGGGTATTAGCAGTATTTCTGATCCATTCTTAGATAAGATCTCCAATAAAGAAATTATCACGATTAACAGCCCACTTAAGTTTAAAGGTGAAGTGAAGGGGGCTATATCTGCCAGCAGATATACACAAGAACTTTATGATGCTCTTGGAGTTTCCTTCTTCAATGGTCATGGATATTCTCAAATCATTGATCAAAGGGGAGAAGTCATTATCAAATCGGAGCATCCCGAAGCGGATAAGTCGATAGATAACATATTTGAAAGTATAAGTCTTGATGCTAGAAATAAGAAACAACTTCAAATCTTTAAAGAGAACATAACCGCAAAAAAATCTGGGGTAGGAATATTTTGGATTAATGGAGATTGCAAAATGGTTGGTTATTCCAGCATTCAGGGGGTTGAGGACTGGTATATTCTCTCCGTGATACCGAAAGATGTAATCATGGCTAAAGCGACTCAAATGAGCCAGGCGACTTTTTTATTATGTGTAATCATGTTTGTCTTATTATTGATCATATTTGCAAACATTTTATTGAATAAGAGCAAAATTAGGAAACAGATGGAGAGGATTGCCTTTGAGGATGAATTAACACATCTTTCTAGAACGAATAAATTTGTTATAGATGCTCAGTATTTACTTAAAGAAAAAATGAATACAAAGTTTGCTGTGTTGCAATTTGATATTGAACAATTTAAATACATAAATGAAATTGTAGGTTTTCATGAAGGAAATAGCATTTTGATTCAAGTCGCCAATAGCTTAACAGAAAACACATTAGCGGAGGATGTCATTGGGCGCTTAGGGGGGGATCGTTTTATTCTTTTCACTTCGTATGATAGTAAGGCGGAATTATTCATCCGCATACAAGTACTTACTGATCAAATGAGCTACTATACGTTTGGAAATGAAGAAGGGTTTAGGCTAGTGATCAATTGTGGAATTTACTGTGTAGATGATCGTCAGAGCGATATCCTCACGTGTATTGACCGAGCAGGAATTGCTTGTAAGTCCATTAAAGGTGGATACAAGAGCTCATGCACTTTCTTTGACGAACAATTGTTATTGCAGATGCACGAAGAGCAAGACATCGTAAGAAAGATGGATGCTGCGATGACAAATGGTGAATTTATAGTATATTTACAACCGAAAATGGATCTGCGAGTGAATAGGTTTCATGGCGCTGAGGCATTGGTTCGATGGAACGATCCTAAGAAGGGACTTATATCCCCTGCAGTATTTATCCCGATATTTGAGAGGAATCGCTTTATCGTAAAATTAGATTTAATGGTGTTTAAATCAGTATGCGTTATGTTGAGTAAATGGATCCAGGAAGGAATCCAGCCACTTCCGATTTCAGTAAATATATCGCTTATAACCCTATACCATAATGAGTTCCTGATCCATTTGACGAATATTATTAATAGGTACCAGGTACCTGCTAACTTGATAGAGTTAGAGCTGACCGAGTCTATTGTATTCCAAAATTTAGAATATATTAGAGATATTTTGTTGGATTTGAAACGTAAAGGATTTTCTATAGCTATCGATGATTTTGGGACAGGTTATAGTTCCTTAAATGTATTGCAATTTATCCCTGCTGATGTCATTAAGTTAGACAGAGCATTTCTAATGAGTAAATCTAATGATGAGACAGGAAAAATAGTAATTGCCAGTATGGTCAAGCTAGCTACGGATTTAAATATGAAGGTTGTGGCAGAGGGAGTTGAGACAGAAGAGCAAATTAATTTTTTGAAACAAGTGGATTGTGAAATCGCACAAGGGTATTATTTCGCGAAACCAATGCCAGTAGAAGAATATGAAGATCTAATTAAAAGTACATAGGGAGTGCAAATCATGAAGAAAATGAGAAATTGGACCGTCGTCGCTAAAATTACTGCTACTAATATGGTACTACTAGTAAGTGCTCTGATCATTGCAATCGTTGGTAGTGTGTATTTCAGCAATATGTATACAAACTCTAGAAGTATGTATAAGAACGATCTTACGTCAGTCTATGCACTTGGGAAATTCGAATCTAATAATCATGAAGTAGTAACCTTAACGAATAAGATGATCGTTAGTCATGATTCAAGTGAACTTCAAGAGAGTTATCAGAAAATTGTCGATCTTCAGGCTACTAATAATAAACTTTTGAGTAAGTATGAGGAAACACGTTCCCTTCCAAACGAAAAGGAGATTTATGATGAGATTTTATCATTAACGAAACAGTATCGGGAAATTCAGATTCCAATGCTTGAACAGATGCTAAATACCCCTACATATGATCCTGCTGAAGATATCATCTCTAATCTTGAAGCGTTAAATACGGAACGAAATGGAGACCTTGGAAAATTAGTTGAAATGAACTTAGGAAGCGCCCAAAATGCAGATGTTCAGAATAAGAAGCTATTTCAAAAAGGACTTACGATCAATATCGTTATTGCTTTTCTAGTTACCTTGATTTCAATCGTTTCATTTTTGTCTTTGAGAAGATACTTCTCACGAGCAGTAACCACTATCCTGAAATTTTCAGAGGCATTTGGTCGAGGGGATCTGACTCAAAGAGCAAAGTTTGATACAGAAGACGAGTTTGGTCGAATCGTGAAGTCGCTTAATCATTCGGCAGAGCAAGTACAAACCATCGTAGCTAGTGTATCTTCTTCAGCACAAGAGTTAGGTGCACTTAGCGAAGAATTATCTGCAACGGTCGAGGAAGTAAATGCTACAATGGATCAAATTTATAATTCCTCGCAAGAGGTTGCTTCTGGAAGTGAATCTTTAAGCGCTACAACAGAAGAGGTAAATGCAACAGTACAAGAGATTATCTCCAATGCAGATATGCTAAGTGATAAGGCAGGAGCAGCACTACACACCTCTGAAGAAATTCTGGTACAGGCAGCTTCCGCGAAGGAAAAGGCTGTGGCATCGATTCAATATGCGACAAGTTTGTATGCTGAGAAACAAAATTCCATTATGCACGCGATCGAGGCAGGGAAAGTTGTTAATGAAGTAAGAGAGATAGCCGGGTATATTTCAGAGATTGCAGCCCAAACGAATCTATTGTCCTTAAATGCTTCCATTGAAGCAGCAAGAGCGGGGGATGAGGGAAGAGGATTCGCTGTAGTTGCTAATGAAGTACGCAAACTTGCTGTACAGTCGGAGGAATCGGTGGGGAAAATTCAGAAAATGACACTGCTAGTGGAAGATGCTTTTAAGAATGTGTCCTCTCAATCACAAGCGCTATTGGATTTTATCGATTCGACGGTGATAAGTGATTATGAGAGTTTCGAGCAAGTAAGTATGCAATATAAAAATGATGCCGATATGTTTCATGAGATCACAGGTGAAATGGTATCTTCAATGCATGGACTGAAGTTATCAATGGCAGAGGTAGATCAAGCGATGACGAATGTTGCCGTAGTATCTCAACAGTCTGCAGACAATGTAAGCGGCATTCGCAATCACATTTCAGATACATTACAAGCGTTTGAAGATGTGGCTGCTTCTTCTGAGCACCAGGCGAATATTGCGGAAATGATGAATGAGACGGTTGGGAGATTTATGATCGAGTAAGCATCCAAACAGAGCGGCCTTGTTCAGTATGTCTCTTTACATACAGAACAAGGCTGTTTTGTTTCTCTTTTTAATGTGGTTTGTTGACAACAACAAAGGAGTGTGTTAAATTTATCTTAAGTTAAAGATAATTAATGTAAAGATAATTATTGGGAATAGTATTCTATGAAGCATAGGATGAAACAGTAGAAAGGGATTTTTTTGAATGATATCTTAACATTAAGATAATTCAATTAATCTTTCTTGATCAGGGAATTATATTACGAAATCAAACTAAACTTTAGGAGTGTATAATCATGAGAAATTTAAAAGGGATCCACCACGTAACAGCCATCACAAGCAGCGCAGAGAAAAACTACGAGTTCTTCACATACGTATTGGGAATGCGTCTAGTGAAGAAAACGGTCAATCAAGACGATATTCAAACGTATCACTTGTTTTTTGCAGATGATAAGGGCAGTGCCGGAACGGATATGACGTTCTTTGACTTCCCTAACATTCCTAAAGGCGTACACGGAACCAATGAAATCGCCAAGACATCCTTCCGGGTGCCAACAGATGCTGCATTAGACTACTGGGTAAAACGTTTTGATCGCCTGGATGTGAAGCATACCGGAATTATAGAGCAGTTTGGTAAAAAGACATTATCCTTCGTGGATTTTGATGACCAACAATATCAACTGATCTCTGATGAATTTAATGAAGGGGTCGCATCAGGAACACCATGGCAAAAAGGACCGATTCCTTTAGCGTTTGCGATTACTGGCTTGGGACCGATCTTTGTACGTATAGCTGATTTCAGTTATTTTAAAGAAATGTTGGAAAGAGTTATGCAGTTTAAAGAAATCGGTCAAGAAGATGCTTATCATTTGTTTGAGGTCGGCGAAGGCGGAAATGGTGCACAAATTATTGTAGAGCATAACGAGGACTTACCGAATTCGCGTCAAGGCTTTGGTACGGTTCACCACGCTGCTTTCAGAGTAGAGGATCGGGCCATGCTGGATGAGTGGACTAAGCATTTTGAAGACTTTGGATTCCGTACCTCAGGTTATGTGGATCGTCATTTCTTCGAGTCGCTGTATACACGTGTTGCTCCGCAAATCCTGTTCGAGCTTGCGACAGATGGACCTGGATTTATGGGAGATGAGGAATACGAAACGGTTGGAGAAAAGCTCTCATTACCACCATTCCTGGAGCCAAAGCGTGAGCAGATTGAGAAGTTAGTGCGGCCTATTGATACCGTCAGAAGCACGATCGATTTTGTGAAAGAGTGAAGAAGGAGCTGGGGAGATTGATTTCGATAGATCCGAAGCACAATAGTGAGCGGGAAAATTATAAGTTATTAATTGGGACTGTTATTCCTAGGCCTATTGCTTTTGTTACCACACAATCAGAAGAGGGCATATTGAATGGTGCGCCGTTTAGTTATTTTAATATCGTCTCTTCTAATCCTCCGATGGTTTCCCTGTCTATTCAAAGACCAGCGGGACGATTAAAGGATACCGCCCGTAATATTTATAACAATCATCAGTTTGTTGTGCATATTGTGGATGATGAGAATGTTCGGAAGATCAATCAAACCGCTGCCTCATTGCCAAGTGCAGAAAGTGAAATTGAACTAGCGAATCTTACACCGGTCCAAAGTGAAAATGTAGCTGTGTCTGGTGTATTGGAAGCAAAGGTGCGAATGGAGTGTAAGCTTGTACAAGCGATACCTCTTGGTGGAGAAGAACCTGGTAGTGATTTGTTCATCGGCGAAATTGTTCAGTTTCACATTGATGAATCGATCTATCAGGAGGGGAGGATTAACCCTAGGGCCTTAAATGCAGTAAGTCGTTTAGCGGGAGCTAATTACGCTACGATTGGTGAGATTTTTGAAATTGAAAGACCGAAATAATAAACTAAGACCTGTTCGTAAGCGATGAAGCCTACCGAGCAGGTCTTTTTGTGGGCTAATTATAGTCATCAGCTATGCCAAGCAAACCGTAAGGTTTTCTCTCGAGGTTTATCTGGACTGATCGTTCCAGATATGTTATATTGCCATTACAGGAGGTGTTACTCATGGCAAGGACAAGAGAGTTTAACGAGGATCAAGCACTACATCAAGCGATGCTGTTGTTTTGGAAAAAGGGTTATGAGGCAACAAGCATACCGGACTTGCTGCAGGTTATGGGCATTAGCCGATCTAGTCTTTACGATACTTTTTCTGACAAGCAAACGTTGTACATTGCCGCACTGGAACATTACAAAAAGGTTAGCTTCAATAGACAGGTCATTCTTGAACGGGCGTCAAGCGTTAGAGCAGGGATTCAACAATTTTTTGAGCAACATATTACTTCAGCGTACGATACGAGCCTACCCGGCGGGTGTTTTGTAACGAATGCAGCTACAACATTAGAGTCGCGGGATGAAAAAATAAATGAATTGATAAAGACTAGTTTTTTGAATTTAGAACAGGCTTTTTGCGAGCTTTTGGAAAAAGGCCGACAATCAGGTGAAATTGATAAAACCACTGATGTCAAAGCGTGGTCTTATTTATTGCTGAATCTACATCAAAGCATAAATATCATGGCAAAAGCAGATCAAGATCAGCAACGTGCCAAAGAGATGATAAGCTTTGTAATTGCAGGAATATAATTTTTTTTGGTTATTCTGGAACGATCGTTCCGTTATTGTAAATCATCCTTAATGTGAAGAAGAGACTTATGAAAAGTAGTGCAGGAGAAAAATTAAAAGAGGTGTGATAAATCATGGAAATAGGTGTTACTTCGTTCGTAGAAACAAAGCCTGATATTGAGACTGGAATTGTGATGAGTCACGCACAGCGATTACGAGAAGTAGTTGAAGAAATCGTCCTTGCGGATCAGGTGGGACTTGATGTTTTTGGTATTGGTGAGCATCATCGTGAAGATTATGCAGCTTCTTCACCAGCAATCGTGTTGTCCGCTGCTGCGTCCTTAACTAAACGGATTCGCCTGACTAGTGCTGTGACGGTCCTTTCATCTGCTGATCCTGTACGTGTGTTTCAGGATTTCGCTATGCTTGATGGCATCTCCAATGGACGAGCCGAGATTATAGCGGGCCGGGGTTCATTCGTTGAATCTTTTCCGTTGTTTGGTTATGGCTTACATGACTATGATGAGCTATTTAATGAAAATATCGAACTGCTTATGAAAATACGGGAATCCGAGAAAGTAACATGGAAGGGAGGCCATCGGCCAGCAATTCATAATTTGGGCGTATACCCGCGGCCCGTCCAGAACTCTTTACCTATATGGATTGGCAGCGGAGGTACGCAAAGCTCCGCCGTTCGTGCAGGACTTTTGGGTCTGCCATTGATGTTAGCGATCATTGGCGGGAATCCAATGAATTTTGCTCCGCTTGTAGAGCTGTATAAGAAGGCGGCGGCCCGCGCTGGACATGATGTATCACAGCTTCAGGTGGGATCTCATTCGATTGGATTCGTCGCAGAAGATACGGAACGGGCAGCAGATATCTTTTTTCCATCTACCCAGTACGGCATGAACAACCTCGGCAAAGAGCGAGGATGGTCGTATTATGACCGCTCCAGCTATGATGCCGCCCGAAGCTTTGAGGGTGCATTGTACGTTGGAGATCCGGAAACAGTTGCTCAGAAGATCATTCATCTACGGAAGCATGTAGGAATAACACGCTTTATGATGTATGTTCCACTAAGCACGATGCCGCATGAACTTGTGTTGCGGGCAATAGAATTGCTCGGAACGGAGGTTGCTCCACGAGTACGAGAGGAAATTGCTAAGTGGGAAGCTGAGAAGGAATAAGGATTATACAAGCAATCATTATTGTATTGGAGGATTTTCATGAGTATCGATAAACGTATACTACCAGAATTAAGAGAGGCATATTCACAATTTCCAGGGTTTCAATTGGAAGAGAATTTAGAGTGGAGCAGAAGTTTAGTGTCGGCTCCGCCAGTGAAGAGGTCAGAGCATGTAAACACAACCAGTCGAAAAATTCCGGGTGTTGCAGGGGAGATACTGGTAAAAATTTATGAACCTGCTGGGCGAAATGCTGACAAGCTTCCAGCTATGCTGTGGATTCACGGGGGCGGATACGTGTTAGGACATCCTGATATGGACGACGAGTTGTGTGAACGCTTTGTTCAGACGGCTAGATGTGTTGTCGTGTCGGTTGATTATAGGCTGGCACCCGAGCACCCCTATCCAGCTGCAATCGATGATTGTTATGCTGGCTTAGTATGGATGACGGAGGAAGCGGAATCACTTGGCATTGATGAGAATCGGGTTGCGATTGCTGGTGCAAGCGGTGGCGGCGGGCTGACAGCAGCACTTGCGCTGATGGTACGAGATAAAGGTGGACCATCCATTATCTTTCAGATGCCGTTGTACCCGATGCTCGACAACCGTAACATTACGCCATCAAGCCATGAGATTACGGAAGAAGGTGCAATCTGGAACCGGACGGACAACTTAACGGCTTGGAACATGTACCTGGGCGAGGAGAACGATGCCAACAGGATATCTTCCTATGCGGTACCAACGAGAGCGGAGAATTTAGCTGGACTGCCACCAACCTATACCTGTGTAGGTCAGCTTGATCTATTCCGAGATGAGACGATCGAATATGTAACACGACTTGCGCAAGCAGGTGTAGTTATCGAATTTCACCTGTATCCCGGATGTTTTCATCTTTTCGAAATATTCGTTCCAGAAGCGGAAGTGAGTCAGCGCGCCGTTCAGTGCTATATAGATGCGATGGCCCGGGCACTTCATCCCAAACACCCGCCCTTCCCAAGCGAGAGCTGTTAATAATGCAAGCACAAACCATATGATCATTGCTCCTTGTTGTAGATTGATATCCTCGCTGATTATGCGAGAAAAGACTCTATACAAGGTGGTTATTTCATCACACACAAAAAATACACCCCCTAGAATCGACCGGACAAACCATAGGTTTATCAATGTCTATTCTAAGAGGTGTATTTCATCATATTAAAGCAGGCTAATCTTAACGAAGCGTCTTGAGCGCACCGCTCCAAGCCAACACTTGATCAAGCATGCCATTTACATTGGTCAGGTGAAGATCTGCTGGTTTGAACACAGAACCGTTCTCGAAATCAGTGAACAGGGACAGGGCAGGATGGACACGAACGTCTGCTACAGAAAGTTCTCCCAAAATGCCACGTAAATGCTCAGCTGCACGAGCGCCGCCTACGGAACCATAACTTACGATTCCCGCTGCTTTGTTATTCCAAGCTTCACGTGCGTAATCGAGTGCATTTTTCAGTGATGCGGAAATACTGTGGTTATATTCTTGAACGATAAATACGAAACCGTCTAACGTAGCAAGTTTTGTATTCCAAGCAGTTGCTTGCTCAGTAGCATCTACTTCTCCCATTAGTGGAAGTTTAAAGTCCGCGATATCAACGATCTCATAATTAGCATCTCCACGTGCATCTGCTACCTTTTTAACCCATTCTCCGACTTGTGGGCTCAAGCGACCTTGACGAGTACTTCCTAGAATAATTCCGATGTTTAATTTAGACATTGTTTGTTCCTCCTCGATTTTTGTTCTACCAAATAGTTTGGCTAGAAATCCCATGAATTACACAACCTTTAAAAAAATAATCTTAAGAGTGCTTAGCTCTAGTTGTCTTTAAGTTAAGTATCTTTAACATGAGATAATAATACCGTGTTCAGTTTACTTTGTCAAGCAACTTAATAATAGTTAGTTTATAATTTTGTCTCACCTTTACAAATTTAGTTGTCTAGAATATAATTGTTTAAGCAACTATTTAAAACGAAAATGAAATGAGAAGAGGGCTGATCATGACGATAAAGCATAACTCATCTGAACTTACCTTAGGATTTATGATGGGAACGACCTATCGTAAATTAAGTGCGTTATTCCAAAATGGGTTAAAAGAATATGATATAACACCTGAGCAATGGTCAGTTCTGTTTCAAGTCGACAGGACGGAAGGGCTGATTCAGAAGGACATCGCGAAGCGTTCGGGTAAGGATAAACCAACTACGACGCGAATTCTGGATCACTTGGAGGGAAAAGGACTGATCTATAAAAAAACCGGGGAGAATGATCGACGTTCTTTTAAAGTCTATATTACGGAAAAAGGAAGAGCTCTAATTAAGGAAACCTTCCCTATTGAGGATCAGGTCACAGATGAAATTAAGAACTGTATTTCTAGTGATGAATATGAGCAACTCATGGGGTTGCTGCTAAGAATAAACAATCACATTGATCAAATAAATGATGGAGAGTAGGAAGGTAAGTTATGCCAGAACAACAAGAATTACGTACGAAACTTTGGACTAAATCTTTTATTGCTTTAACGTTTAGTGCTTTATTTTTATTTATGAATTTACAGATGCTGCTATCTTCATTTCCGTCTTATGTGAAAAGTGAATTTCAAGCCAGTGATATTATGGTCAGCTTGGTCACAAGTGTATTTGCACTAACTGCGATTGCTTCACGTTTTATGACTGCTTTTCTGATGCGAAAGGTTAGCCGCAATGTATTATTGTATATTGGCTTAGCCATCGCGGCCGCCATAACCGGTCTTTATGTGGCAGCAGATTCAATTGGGTCACTACTGCTGATGCGTGTAGGCTATGGGATTGGATTCGGGATTGCCAGCACGATTATTCCCACAATTGTTTCACAGATTATTCCTAGCAAAAGAATGGGCGAAGGGATCGGCTATTTTGGCTTATCAAGCAGTCTTGCAATGTCCATTGGTCCAATGATTGGTTTGAACGTAATGAAGCATTCAGGGTTTGGAACACTGGCGATGATTGGAACATTCACCCTGCTTCTTGCCTTTCCAGTCCTATTGTTCTCACGTTCGCTTCCAGCTCACCGCAAAAAACAATCGATTGAGCAAACCATTGAATCACCTAAACCTCTCAAGGTTCCTTTTAATAAAAAGTTAGTATTGCCCGCAATTCTGAATGTCCTGCTCGCGATCACTTATGGGGGATTACTTAGTTTTATCGCTTTGTTCGGCGAATCGGTACATTTAGAACAAGTGGGTTTGTTCTTCTTATTTAACGCAATTACGATCATCATCATTAGACCGATTTCCGGCAGATTATTTGATAAAAGAGGACCCGCTGCTGTTTTGATTCCCGCAGCGTTTTGTGTCGTCGCGAGCTTAGGAGTGCTCTCGTATACAACATCCATGCCAATGCTCATTGTATCGGCATTGCTCTATGGACTCGGCTTTGGAGCTATTCAGCCAACTATACAGGCATGGATGCTTCGAACTTCTACACCTGCACAGTATGGCATGGCAAACAGTATGTTTTATAACTCAACGGATCTAGGGGTAGCGAGTGGAGCCATCATTCTTGGGGCGATTTCGGCAGCATCCAATTATGGGATGATGTATCGTTATTCTGCTGGATTCATGGTGTTGTTTCTAATGATTTATATTGGGATTCAGATTACAAAGTCTAGAAGTAACCCTTCAGCTTTAAGTCAATAAGGGGAATTTCAGATTAAGCTAATCTTTAGGTACTATTCATATCGTTTTAAGCTAAGGGGGTTATAGTAATCACATAACCCCCTTAAATATAGACCTTGACCCTGCCGGACGATGGCAGGGTCCTTTTTTTGTTGATGCAGAGGACAGAGATCGGTAGATTAAGCCAATCTTTATGTCTCTTTCATGTTCTTTTAAGCTAAGAGGGTTATAGTAATCACATAACCCCCTTATAATATAGACCTTGACCCCGCCGGACGATGGCGGGGTCCTTTTTTTATGTTTTTGTTCCCGTTCGAAAGCAATATCCAGACTTTATCCGCATAGGACGGTATAATGAAGAAATCTGGAGATGGGCAAAGGTTAGGAGAGAATCAACAATGAATATGACATGGAATTTGGATAGCTTATATCCTTCGTTTGAATCAGAGAAGTTAAAAGCGGATCGTCAGCTACTAGGTCAACTTATTATAGATTTAAAAGCCTGGGCTGAGGGCAATCTAAAGCGTGAGGGTGTTTCCGTCGCAGCGATCGAGGACTTTCTAAGACTCTACAACGATTATAAAAGTGTATATGTATGCTTGTTAGCTTATGCGGAGTTAACGCTTAGTGCAGATAGCAACTATGAACTGGCTATGAATCTTGCCGATGATATCGAACAGGTCAGCTCAGAGATTGCTGGTGTAGCTGCAGGTTTTAAACGTTGGATTAATACATGTGATCACATGGATGAGCTTATTGTTAGCTCACCTTATCTTTTGCAGCATCAATTCTACTTGAATGAGCTTCTTTTACAATCCCGCTATGTGTTAAATGAGGATGTGGAGGTTGCCATTGCCAGAATGCAAAGTACAGGGTCCAAAGCATGGGGAAGGTTATACATGGAGACCGCCTCAAGTACACTAGCAGATGTGGTGGTGCAAGGGGAGTCGAAACAAGCAACGCTTGCGGAACTAAGGAGTATGGCCTATGAGAATAACGCTGCATTAAGAAAAGCGGCTTATGAAGCCGAGGCTGAAGCTTGCAGTCGTATTGCTGGGGTTTGTGCAGCTTGCATGAATGGAATAAGTGGTGAGGCGCTAACGATTTATGGCATGCGTGGATATCAATCTTCTCTGGAAAAGGTGTTAGTGGCATCGCGAATGGACAGTGAAACTTTGTCGGCAATGCTCGCCGCTCTTCAGGAGAGTTTGCCAGCTTTTCATACCTATTATCAAAAGAAAGCCGAACTGCTGGGACATTCCACAAAGCTGCCTTTTTACGATATATTTGCACCTATAGGTGAAGAAAGTATGAAAATTTCTTACGAAGATGCTCAAAAAACAATCGTCTCAAGCTTCGCAACCTTTAGCGAGGAATTGGCCAACTTAGCTCAAAAGGCTTTTGATCAGCGATGGATTGATGCAGAACCAAAGGCCGGTAAGGGCGGCTTTGGGCTGTGCATTGATATTTTTCCGATAGGCGAGAGCAGGATCATGACTCAGTTCACTGGCAATGCTATAGATATTAGTATTCTTGCCCATGAGCTTGGTCATGCCTATCATAGCTCCTGTCTAGCGCATGAAACGATGTTGAACACGGATTATCCGATTCCGATAGCTGAAACGGCTTCGATCTTTTGCGAGACGATTGTGAATCAAGCTTTAATCGCAAGCTCCGCCAAGAAGGAAGCTCATCTTATTTTGGAGAGAAGCATTTCCGATGCTGGATATTATCTTGTGGATTTCTATGCCCGTTATTTATTTGAGCTTAAATTATATGAGAAAAGAGCATTAGGTCCGCTGCCTGTGCAAGAATTAAATGAATTGATGATTGCTTGTATGAAGGAAGCTTATGGAGAGAGCATTGCAACTGACACGATCCATCCGTACATGTGGATGAACAAGGCCGGATATTTTATGGCTGGTTATGAATTTATGAATTTTCCGTATTCTTTCGGACTGTTATTCGCTAAAGGACTCTACGCAGAGTATTTAAAAAAGGGCGAGGAGTTTGTCGCCCGGTATCGTCAGTTCCTTAGTGCTACCAGCAAGCATAATATTGCAGATATAGCGAAGTTTATGGATATTGATGTGCACTCGATTGATTTTTGGAGAGGTGCTTTAAAGCTGATTGAAACTGATATTGAGGCATTCATCAGCACAACCTAAACCACTCTCCAGTTGTGATCGCAGGTAGCTTCAATTTGGCCGCGATTTTCAATGTAATTCGTGACAATTTCAGACATGTCGATCAGTATTTCTTTGACAATCGGTTTACCTTTATACATCTCATAATCTCCGCCACCGCTGGCTCTATAGTTATTCATAACCACATCATATTCTTTAGCGTCCTCTACAGGCTGTCCACGATACAGCAGATGGAGGACTCTTTGGCCTACAGAGTTATCAATATGAAGCTCGTAGTGGATGCCTTCCCACATATCATAATTGTAATGCTGCGATTTAGGTTCTACATAAGCAGGGTTAACCATTACATTCCCCTCTGTATCCTTTTGAAAATAGTTGGCGGTTTGTTCCAGTGCCTCTTTAATATCATGCCCGGTCAGCCTAAGAACCGTTAGCGTGTTAGGATAAATGAAGTTTGAAAGAATATCTCTCCGTGTAATGGTATTACTGAAACCTTTGCAATCGTTACTGAGTAAAGCGGCTGTCGAAATCTCTACGCCTGAAGCCTCCATTTGAACCTTATTCATAAATTCTATAAAGGGATGGTCAGCCATTCGGCATTCATCTGCACTAGAAATAGATAGGTCACCGATCACTGTACCTATTCTCTCATCCAACCAGGTTTCTGTTTCTGATTCGAGCGTGCTGCTCAGACCTACAATTGTATCATCTACAGCTGTTTTGTCGTCCAGAGTAAGAAGCTCGGCATGTTTACTCTTAATCTTCCAATGCCCGTTTTCTTTTTGAAAGACTACTGAAATTTTACCAAGGGAATGTCCATTACAACCAGGCTGTATGATCGTTACACCATTTAATTCACTAGCAATAGAGCGATGCTGATGTCCGGTAATTAATACGTCTAATCCTTCTACCTCTGCACACATAGCGTAAGCTTGATTCTCTCCAGTTAATCTCTCAACAGGTTCTCCGTTAAGTAGATCGCGCTCGAACCCGCCATGATAAGCTACAACGAGCAAATCGGGTTGCTCTTCTTCTCGTATAGTGGTACACCAAAGCTTTACAGTCTCTAAAGCATCTTTAAATTGAAGCCCTTCAATATGGACAGGATTCTCCCAGTGTGGAATGTAATGTGTGGTAACTCCAAGAATGGCCACTTTGATTTTATCGTCTACCCATTTGATGATATAAGGTTTACCGAATGCCGGTTTACTTGTCGTTTGATCTATTATTCCAGCTGATAACCAAGGAAATTCGGAATCTTGAATGGCTTTATGGAGTAGTGGCTTCCCAAAATTAAATTCATGGTTGCCGATAATTGCGGCATCATATTTTAATTCGTTCAGTGCAGCGATCCCCGGATTTAATTCATTACTGTACTGTGTTGCTGCATAATAAGCTAGCGGTGTACCTTGAATAAGATCACCGTTATCCAGAAGAATCAGCTCCGGACAATGGGCTCTTTCTTGTTTAATGAGGCTGGCAATGGTTGCTAAGCCTTTTTGTTGTTTCTCACCCGTACGATAATCAATGGGACTTAAATGCCCATGGAGATCACTTGTTATGAGGATTTCACAGGTTAAGTTATTGTCTTTATTCATGGGTAGCCTCCTACGGATAATAAGTTCAGACCCCATTCTATCAGATAATTTGGAAACTTTAAGAGATTGGAATAAATTTTACATTTATTTGATAGTTAGATGCTCTAGATTTAATACAAAAACTTTATAGTCTAGAAGTACTAAAAAAAAGAAAACAGTGGAGGTCTTTCGTTTGAGAAAAATAAGTAAATTCGTATTGCCGCTAATGATGTCTATTACATTGCTTAGTGGTTGTGGTGCTAATAACACTGCTAATACTGCAAACCAAGGATCAACAGATGCAACAAATGCACCGAAGGAAACGGCAGCTCCTGTAGCAGAGGGTTATGTTCCAGAGAAGCTTACCGTACAATTTGTTCCTTCTCAAAATGCAGATACGCTCGAAGCTAAGGCAAAACCTCTTGAAAAATTACTGGGTGATAAACTCGGTATTCCTGTAAAAGTAAGTGTCTCTACTGATTACAACACGGTTATCGAAGCTATGGCTTCCAAAAAAGTGGATGTAGGTTTCCTTCCTCCAACAGCTTATGTATTAGCTAAAGAAAAAGGAGCTGCTGAAGTTATTCTTCAAGCTCAACGTTTTGGTGTAAATGATGAAACTGGCGCTCCAACAGATGAATTAGCTGATTTCTATAAATCTATGATCATCGTTAAGAAAGATTCTGCCATCCAATCCGTTGCCGATTTGAAAGGCAAAAAAATCGCCTATCAAAACGTTACATCCTCTGCAGGTTTTGTATGGCCGGCAGCAACACTGATGGATGCAGGACTTGATCCGCTGAAGGATGTACAAGCCATTACGGTTAAGGGACATGACCAAGGCGTACTTGCTGTACTGAACGGTGACGTAGACGCAGCAGCTATTTTCCAAGATGCCCGGAATATTGTTATTAAAGATTATCCGAAAGTATTTGAAGATACCCGTGTTCTTGCCTTTACGGATAAAATCCCTAATGATACGATTTCGGTCCGTTCAGATATGAATAAGGAATGGATGGAGAAAATTCAACAGGCGTTCATGGATATCGCAGCTGACACAGAAGGACATGCAATTGTTAAAGAAATTTATTCTCATGAAGGTTATGTGAAGTCACAAGATAGCAACTTTGACATTGTTCGTGAATACAACAATAAAGTAAAAACCGAGTAGTCCAAGCCGTTCAAGGATACAACGTTGTTGGTGTATAACAGGCATTAAGGATAGCCAGCTCCGGATTCCCCCCCGGATCTGGCTATCTCTTTTATACGAATATACGAAAACACACAAAGGAATGATTTCATGATAAAGCTTCAGAATGTATCCAAGACGTATCAAAACGGAACTAAAGGCTTAAACAACATTAATCTGACGATTCCAGCTGGGGAATTTGTAGCTATTGTTGGTCTTTCCGGAGCGGGGAAGTCAACCTTACTGCGTTCCATTAACCGGCTTCATGATATTTCGGAAGGCGATATTCTTATAAACGGGCATTCCATCACGAATGCGAAGGGAAGCCAGCTACGAATGATTCGCCGGAATATCGGAATGATCTTCCAAAGCTTCAACTTAGTGAAACGTACGACTGTGCTTCGTAATGTATTGGCAGGACGGGTGGGCTATCATTCCACCCTACGGACGATACTCGGTAAATTCCCGCAAAAGGATATCGATTTAGCCTTCGAGTCACTCGATCGGGTCAATATCGTTGAGAAGGCGTACATCCGTGCAGATCAGCTATCTGGTGGTCAGCAGCAGCGCGTGGCTATTGCTCGTGTTCTTGCACAGGAGGCGCAAATTATCCTCGCAGATGAACCTGTCGCTTCACTGGATCCACTCACGACCAAGCAGGTTATGGATGATTTGAAAAAGATTAATGTAGAGCTTGGAATTACGACCATTGTGAATTTGCATTTTATCGATCTCGCTAGAGAATACGCTACCCGGATTATAGGACTCCGCGCAGGAGAGGTTGTCTTCGATGGTCCTGTATCGGAGGCAACCGATGAGAAGTTTGCTGAGATTTACGGCAGACCGATTCATCAGGATGAGTTGTTAGGTGAGCCTGTAATCGGAGGCATGTGAGATGAGTGTGAATGCAGAGAAGCTACATCCCAAACCGCCAAGGAAGATAAAGCATTATTTTACAGCCTTTATATTAGTAGTATTACTATGGAGAAGTGCGGTCTTGACCGATTCATCCTTAGGAGAGCTAATCTCTGGTCTGCCGAATATGCTTGATCTGCTTAAGGAAATGTTCCCTCCAAACTGGGGGTATTTTGACAATATTATAGATGCGATGCTGGAGACGATCCGGATGGCACTAGTCGGTACAACGTTTGGTGCCATTCTCGCGGTTCCCGTTGCACTGCTGTGTGCAAGCAATATTACGCACAGCCGATGGCTTCATTATCCGGTGCGTATGCTGCTGAATTTGATCCGCACCATTCCCGATCTACTGCTGGCTTCTATTTTTGTTGCCATCTTCGGACTCGGTGCACTTCCAGGGATCTTTGCTTTGACAGTATTTTCGCTGGGGCTGATCGCTAAGCTTACCTATGAAGCGTTGGAGACGATTGAACAGGGGCCTTTGGAAGCCATGACTTCAGTCGGAGCGAATAAGACTCAACGAATTATCTTCGGAGTCATTCCGCAAGTACAGGCTCATTTCATGTCTTATGTGCTGTATGCTTTTGAAATCAATGTCCGTGCTGCAGCGGTTCTAGGTCTGGTAGGAGCGGGCGGAATCGGCCATTACTATGAAGTGACATTAGGTTTCTTGGAATACGATAAGACTTGCACCATTATCTTGTTCACATTAGCAGTAGTATTGATTATTGATTATGTAAGCACTAAGCTGCGGGAGAAATTAATATGAGTAAATCATGGAATACCCTTGTCCCCAAACCTCGTAAAAACCGCTTCCGCTGGCTGATTTATGTGGCATTAGCGGCAGTATATATTTGGGCTTTTTCGGGAGTACCGTTTAATGGATTTAAAGAAACCGCCGGGATCATTACTAAGGCAATCTTTGCTGGGATATTCTCACCTGATTGGTCCTTCGTTTATTTACCGGATGGGGAGGATCTGCTTCGGGGCTTGCTTGAGACGTTAGCAATTTCAATCTTAGGGACTTTTATCTCGACCTTTTTATGTATTCCTTTTGCATTTTGGGCAGCCGTCAATATGAGTAAGGGAAAGGCTATTTCAAGTTCCGGTAAGCTGGTATTAAGTTTTATACGGACATTCCCTGAGATCATTATGGCCTTGCTGTTCATCAAGGCTGTTGGGCCGGGTTCATTTGCGGGTGTACTGGCTCTGGGTCTGCATTCCGTGGGCATGCTCGGCAAATTGTTCGCGGATGAGATTGAGAATATTGATAACGGTCCACTTGAGGCTTTAATCTCATCTGGTGCCAGCCGTATGCAGGTGTTATGGTTTGCTGTTGTGCCACAGGTATTGCCAGGCTTTCTATCCTATACTTTATACAGGTTCGAAATTAATGTTCGTTCGGCTACGATTCTGGGTATGATTGGGGCAGGTGGGATTGGCACACCGTTAATCTTCGCACTCAGTTCACGGAATTGGGATCGTGTCGGGATCATACTATTAGGCATCATTGTGATGATTACGATTATTGATTTGATTTCCGGCATGATTCGGAAGAAGCTAGTGTAACGGAATCGCATTATTACAGGTTAGACAAGACCTCCTTAGGGTATGCATCATACCTATGGGAGGTCTTTTAATGATTAGCGTATCCTTCGGAAAAGCTATATAGAAGTAATAATACTTTTTGTGTTAACATATGTTGGTCTATCCGAACTTGTACCAAAGGAGTTGAAAGCTTGGAATCTGCGCTTATTGGGAGCTTTGTATCGGCAATGGCTACCGTTCTTGGAGCATTTCCGATCTTGTTCGTGAAGAGGTTATCTGAGAAATGGAAGGACGTTCTCGTTGCTTTTACTGCAGGTATAATGGTATCAGCTTCTACATTTGGACTCATGCCACAAGCGATTAAAGAATCAGGCATTATTGCTTTAACCTTGGGTCTGATTACAGGAGTGTTACTGCTTGATGTAATTGAAAAGAATATCCCACATATCGATGTGGAGAATAAACCCGGATATACCAATATGGATTCGAAAGCACTGCTCGTTTTGATCGCACTGTTTATTCATAACATCCCAGAAGGTCTCAGTACGGGATTCAGTTATGCCAGCGAACAGGCGAGTCTAGGCCCTACCGTGGCCATAGCGATTGGTGCGCAAAATATGCCAGAAGGGTTGATTCTTGCAGTCTTTCTGATGAATTCTAGAACAAGCAAGCTAAAAGCCTTGGGAATCGTTACACTTACCGGACTAATGGAGATGGTGTCTGCGGTTATCGGGTATTTCACTGCAAGCTACCTACAGAATGTAGTGGGTTACGGTCTCGCTTTTGCCGCAGGAGCGATGCTCTTTATCGTCTACAAGGAGCTGATTCCGGAGAGTCACGGTCATGGTTACGAACGGCCTTCGACGTATTCATTTATTTTTGGATTATTAATTATGGTGTATATTACGCAGATATTTGGGTGAGTAGGATAGAAGGGATTCCAGTGAATCCTGTCGAAAAAGAGTAGTTATGATGAGAACACATAAACTTGAAAAGCTACCTTTTTACACCTTACTTATTTTTATCGTTGCTGGATCAATAGGAGCGGGGTATTTTTATACCCGTTCCTTTTTGGCGTTGTCTGCTGTGCTCTATGGTGTAACGGCCCTGTATATTTTTAATGCTAAAAAGCTTACGTTTCTACCGATTCATGGCTTCTTACTAGCATTCATTCTGTTGTATTGGCTCGCTTTAGGAAGTGCTGTTGATCAAGAGCAGGCAGTACTGGAAGCGATCAAGGTCTCCTTACTCTTGCCCGTATCCTTATTATTCTCAAGTCTCTCAGGGAAAAGGCGTGATCAGATCTGGGTGACATGGGTCTGGAGTAGCGCAGGACTAACTCTTTGGGGACTGGTCTTTGGTTTATTTCGGGAGGGACGGCTGGAATCGACGCTGGGATATGCGAATGTTTTTGCTGTGATTGTTGCGGCGGGAATGGCAGCGGGCTGGCGTGCTTTTATGCGCTCAAATCAAAAAAGGTATGTTGTGCTGTGTTTAATACAGCTATGTGGATTATTATTGTCGGGCTCTAGAGCGGTACTGATCCTGGTTGTGATGGGGGCTATCGCCTTTGTATGCATAAATAGGAAGAACAAACCTATAGCGCTGTTCGGTGGTGGAGCACTAATCGTTCTTATCCTGGTGATTGTTGCGGGAATGATCATGAACAGCAGTGGAAGCGTCCGAGAAATGACTTGGAATGCTTCGGAGTTTGAGTTACGCCGTATTTATTGGTCAGATGCTTTTCAGTTATGGAAAGAGCGTTGGCTGGCAGGTATTGGCGGTGGCGGTTTTGCGATTCTATATCCGTCTGTGTATGTGAAATATGTACATCAACAATTTTTGCAGGTTGCATTGGATGCCGGAGTGATCGGGGTATTGGTGTTTATCGCTATGATTGGTTCTGCACTAAATGCAGCAACGCGTCAAGGACGAAAAGGCGTTTTGGTAATCCTAGCATTGTTACTATTCTGTGCCCATCTGGCGTTCGACATTGATCTGGCGTATCCTCTCGTATTCGGGTTGTTTATTATGTTGCTGACCAGTATGGAGATGGAGGGATATAAGCAGAAGGAGTTTCAACTAAAACGATTGTTATTTGTATCTTGTGCGATATTCGGAACTATCATTACTTGCTGTTTGGTTTGGATGATTGTTGGATATACGCAACTTGCCAAGGGAGAATCGGCAATTTCCGAGGACAATTGGAGTAAGGTAGAAAAAAACTTGCAATCCGCAGAAGAATTTCTTCCGTGGTCTCATGAGGTGCATTATCAATTCGCAGATTTTTATTCGCATCTAGCGCTATTGGAAGGGAGCAAGGCGCACCTAGAAAGGGCTATAGAAGAACTCACAATCGCCTCCTCTATGACTCCGGACAATAGAAGGTATATAGAGATGTTAAAGAAAGTGGAGAATAGTCGATAATAGCATGGTTTATATGAAAAAATACATTGTTATTTGTTAGATTCTACCTTAATATAGGGAAGTATTTCCAACACATACATATTTAAAATAGGAGGAGTTTATCTGCGGAACACTATTCGCAAAATTAGCGCTTCACTAGCAGTTCTAATGCTGCTAACCTTAACAGCCCCGGTATTGACCTATGCTGCTAGTATGCTGAAAGTGTACTATAACGCAACAACAGGTGAAATTTCCGGGGTTATTTACTCTGATCAGAAGGACATCGATTTAGTCCTGGATCAAGGAGGAGTGAAATATCAAGTACCTTCGTCGGTACTCGGAGAGGTATATCATTCCGCAAGTAACAATCTATATTGGGCTGATGTTAAAGGGACTGTTGCTCCTGGTCTAATGCCAGGGAATGCGATCGTAACAGCTGGTGATGTAAGAGATTTTGCCGCAAGTGTGACGGGTGATGTGTATTCTTTTGCTGATGCACCTCTTGCCCCGATTAATCACTCTTGGGGATCATGGATAAATATTGATAAAGGTTCTGCGACTGTACATATTTCTTGGGAAAAACCGAACAGTATAGGAATCTTATTTTACAATGTTTATAGCAAAGATAAGCTAATTGCAACGACTAAAGAGACATATATTGTGATTCCCGATCTACCTTATCATTCCATGCAAGAATTTAAGCTTACTTCAGTAGATATGTTGGGCCGAGAGTCTGCTTATTCTACACCCAGTACTTTTCGTGCTCCAGGAGTCATAAATGAAGCGGAAATTCTTTTTAGTGGAAAAGCGGCTGGATATGCGCTTCAGCCTAGTGATGAGATCGTTACATTGAAGTTATCGGGTGATTCGCAAAACGGAACAACGAAAGGTTGGAATAGCTTACAACTTTCTTTCGGGGGTGTTTATTCAGAAGGTAAGTTTTCGCAATTAACGGTCGATAAAAATGAAGTTAATGCTTCTGATTTTGAATTGGTCGCAGATGATGGAGCTATCATTTCGGTGAATTATCTTCATAATTTTGATGGTTATTTCTTCTTTATTTTCGATGAAGAACTTAAAATGGATAAACAGTATACGTTGAGACTCAGTTCGTCAGCTTCCGGTAAAGAGATTAAGCTGCCTGATGCGAATTCTCGCAAATTCAGTGCCTATTTGTACGTGGATGTATATAACAAGAATGTTAATGAATATTCTTATGACTACAGATACTCAGCAAACAATATCGTTATAGGTGACCCATATGCACCTGCCAAGCCTACAGAGCTAAAAGCATCTGGCGATGGTGGTTTATATGTAACGTGGGATAGTAATAAGGAAGCGGATTTGGACGGATATTTGGTATGGCTTGATGGTAAGCTGCTTACAGAGAAGCCCATTCATCAAACTAGCTATAAAATTGAGGGATTAACGAATGGCACAACATATCATGTCAACGTTGCTGCTGTAGATAAAGTCGGAAATCGCTCTTTACAAGCCTACATCTTCCCAGTTCCGTTGGCTTCTGGTAACCCTAGTGGACCTAGTAATCCAGGTAGTCCTGGTGGAGGAGGCGGTGGAACTCCAACCGTAACCGATACCACCACTACAGCTCCTGTCCTAAGTGTGGTCGATAAAGCTGGAGTCACAAAGTCTCTCAACACTGTATTAAAAAGCGAGAACAACAAGGTGACGGTTTCCGTTGCAACTGACGTTAAACAATTATTGCTACCTGTTGCAACAGCTGTAATTAATAAAGACAATGCGCTAGTCGTTACTAAAGATGATGTATCGCTAGAAATACCGGGTTTGGTGTTGGAACAGCTGAAGGGTTCCATTTCAGCAGACCAATTGAAAAATGCGAGAATCTCAGTAGGATTCACTCCGATAAGTGCTGAAGATATCGCTAAGATTACAGGTAAATCAGCGAATACTGTAATTAGAGTAGCTGGTGTAGCCTATGACTTTACGTTGTCACTCCTTACTTCAGACGGTAAAGAAACAAAGCTTACTCAGTTTAATACTCCAATTACCCTGAAGTTGAAAGTGAACGAAAGTAGTAACTCGAAATTGACGGGTGTCTATTACTTAAGTGAACAAGGGGAACTACAATATATTGGTGGTCAGCTGGATAATGGCTATTTAACAGTAGTTATTAGTCACTTCAGCAAATATGCCGTACTGCAATATGATAAATCGTTCAGTGATGTTCCTTCTACACATTGGGCATCTCAAGCGATCAAATCTATGGTAGCACAGCAGGTGGTAACTGGAACAAGCGATATTACCTTCTCACCGAATCAGCAGGTTACACGCGCTGAATTTGCAGCTTTTATTGCTCGTAAATTGAACTTGAAAGCTACTGGAGCAAGTCGGTTTGCTGATGTAGCTTCTTCCAAGTGGTATGCGGATGAAGTAGCAGCAGTAACTGAAGCGGGAATTGTTAGCGGCCAGTCAGAGGCGAAGTTTGCGCCTGAGCGTACGATTTCCCGTCAGGAAATGGTTGTGATGTTGATGAAGGCTTATGTCTACAAGAACAACACGACTTTGTATGCAGGAGAGTCTGATCGTCCGTTTGTTGATGGTACGGATATCGCAGGGTGGGCTAAGCCTTATGCTACTGCCGCACAGAAGCTTGGCTTCTTGCAAGGAAGCAGCGGTAATAGGCTCGAGCCTCATAAGAATGCTACCCGTGCTGAAGCGGTACAATTGATTTCTAAAATCTAATCTAAAAAGTTTGAAAAAAGACGGCCAATGAAGTGCCAGAACAGCTTAAGCTGCCTGACCTCATTGGCCATCTTTATGGTTTAATCTATAATTATCCTCGCAAAATCGTCTCGATTTGCTCCAGCTCTTCTGTGCTTAGCTCCGGTGCATTCAAGGAAGCGACAGCATCTTCAATCTGGCTCACTTTACTTGCGCCGATCAAAGCTGAAGTGACTTTACCTCCGCGGAGTACCCAAGATAAAGCTAGCTGAGACATTTTTTGTCCACGTGCTGCAGCAATCTCGTTCAGTTTACGAACTTTTCCGATTGCCTCTTCAGTAATGGCATTCTCGGACAGGAATACACTTGGTCCAGCAGCACGAGAATCAGGTGCGATTCCATTTAGATAGCGGTCGGTCAGAATGCCTCCTTGTAGTGGGGAGAACACAATCGAACCGATACCTTCCTCAGCCAATACATCCTGCAGGCCATCTTCAATCCAGCGGGACATCATGGAGTAGTTAGGTTGATGAATCAGGCATGGCGTTCCAAGTCGACGCAGAATTTGTGCCGCTTCGCGTGTCTGTTCAGGGTTGTAATTCGAAATCCCAACATACAGCGCTTTACCTTGACGTACAATAAGATCCAGCGCAGCCATAGTCTCTTCCAGTGGTGTATTCGGATCTGGACGGTGGTGATAGAAAATATCTACATAATCAAGGCCCATACGTTTCAAGCTTTGGTCCAGACTGGAGACGAGATATTTCTTGGAGCCCCATTCGCCATAAGGACCGGCCCACATATAATATCCAGCCTTAGTAGAGATGACCATTTCATCACGATAAGGAGCAAGATCCTTCTTAAGGATTTGACCAAAGCTTTCTTCTGCGGAGCCAGCTGGGGGACCGTAGTTATTAGCGAGATCAAAATGCGTGATTCCAAGATCGAAAGCTCTTCTTGCCATGGCGCGACCATTCTCGAATAAGTCGTTTCCGCCAAAGTTATGCCATAGTCCAAGTGAGATCGCCGGAAGGAGTAGACCGCTTTTTCCAGTGCGGTTATATTTCATATTGTCATATCTGGTAGCGCTTGCGTTATACATCATTAGTTCCTCCTAAAAGACTTATTTCTGATTACGTTACGTCCTTATTGTAGCGAAAGATCCCGGACAAACGTATGTCAGCAAGGAAGAAGTTTATAGCACAATGTCATTTTTGAGATGACGGACACGGTATTCTTTTGGAGAACAACCTTTCACCTTCTTGAACATCCGCGAAAAGAGTAGGGGGTCCTGATAGCCGACGGAACGCGAGATCTCACCAATAGTACAGAAGGTTTCTGTCAGAAGCTCGCATGCTTTAGCGACACGGTAATTCAATAAATACTGCTGTGGTGGCATACCAATGGTCCGTTTGAACAAGGAAGATAAATATTTGCGATCCAGCTTGAGAGAAGAAGACAGCATTTCCACCGAAATGTTCTCACAATAATGTGTATGCAAAAAGTGCAGACTTTGCTCGACGTAAATACTCTTTTGACGCGGTAAAGGAAGTACATCCGGAATAGCTGGCACCGCTTGTAGCAAGAGGGAGAAAAAATCATACATAATCGCTTTTAGCGGCAGGTCAAGACAATCTGAAGTGTCGGCTGCTTCTGTCAGGCGTTCGTAGAGATTAGGCATAAGCTGTTCATCCATCGGGAAGATTGGCTGCTCAGGCGACAAGGAGGTTTTGGATAAAATATAAGATACCTGTTCTCCGGTAAAGGCTACCCAGGAATAGATCCAGGGATTAGTCAGGTCCGCTACATAAGAAGTAACGATATGAGGGTAAGTAAGAAAAGCTTGTCCCGCTTGCAGGATATGGGTCTGTTCACCCACAGATACCTTTCCAGTTCCCTCATGAATGAAATGTATTTTGTAAACGTCACGAACCCCGGGTCCGAAAAAATGCCCAGGCAGACACTGCTCCTGCCCCCAGTAATGGAGATGCAGATCGGGATTACCTCTGAAGGGTCGCTCAGAATTATAATTAAATATCGCCATGAATGCTTCAGTCTCTTTCTTTTATAGAGTTAACTTAAGGGTGATTGTGCCCACTTTCTTTTATTATACAGCATATTTTAGTGGGAACATTACTTGGAATGGTTTGCGAATTCTGTGATAGAAGTTTATCCCAGCTCAGTTTGGTTAAGTAAGCTATGAAGCTGAACGTATGAGCTAACTTTGATCACTAGGAGGTAATGGAGATGAATAAGAGAATAGTGGGTGTCTTTGCTGCCGAATATGAAGCTTCGAGGGTTATTGAAGAGTTGAAACGTCAAGGCTGCAGAACAGAGGACATATCGATTATCGCGAGAAATTCAGAGAGTGCGGATACGATTAGAGATGAATCAGGGACCCAAGCGCCGGAAGGAATAGCTACTGGTGCAGCTACGGGTGGTCTGCTGGGTGGATTAACTGGGCTCTTGATGGGGATAGGCGCTTTGGCTATTCCAGGCATCGGGCCGATCATTGCAGCCGGACCGCTTGCGGCAACACTTGCTGGAGCGGCAATAGGTGCAGGCAGCGGTGGATTAGTAGGCGGCCTTATTGGACTTGGCATTCCTGAAGAGGAAGCCAAGCGTTACGATAACTACGTGGATGAAGGCCATATTCTTGTAATGGTGGATGTAGAGGGCGAGCAGAAAGAGGAAGAAGTGAAGCGGATCTTTGTACAGCATAATAGTCTGAATGGGGATCGTTTTGAGGATATTGCGAATATGAATACAGCTGAGAATCGAAATTATGATGGTAGTGTAAAGGAAAGCGATGCGCTCCGGGCAGCTGATCAACAAGAGGCGAGAAATCTAGCTCAAGCTACCGGAACTATGGATGCCATGGATACCTTAGCAAGTGAGCGCATTAGAAATAAATAAGAAATGAATAACTTTTAGTAAAAAACAGACTATTTCACTAGCCACGGGTGAGCTGCTGAGATAGCCTGTTTTTTGTGATTTTATAAAGAGTCAGGTCATATATTTGTTTTTTTTAACCCAGAGGTGCTGATCCTTCGCTTTAGCATTAATTGCTTCAAGGCGTCAGCGTTTACGAGGATAGTTCCGGCAATGATGGTGAATACACCGAGGATCGTAACCCAATTCACAGCTTCATTATAAAAGAAAAAGCCAACCCCTACGGCAATCGGTGGAGATATATATAGCCAGGTAGAAGGAAACACAGGATTTGTCTTAGCGACAAGCCAGTAGAACAATGAATGACCGACCATCGAGCCGATTACGATCAGATAGAGCAGTGAACCTGCTGTCTCGAAAGAAAGCAGAAACTCAGGATGCACATTTTCGGTGGCTAAGGAAAGAATGAATAATAACACTCCGCCATACATCATTTGGGCTGCATTTAGTGCGATGGGAGAGACCTCAGGCATACTGTTGATTACTTTTTTAGAATAAATTGCGCCTACCGCGTAACAGCACTCCCCAATAAGGACAGCTGCGCAGCCGATGAGCCATAAAGGTGAAATATCAACGACAAGATTAGGAAGAACGAGCAGCAGTACGCCAGTCAACCCGATGATACAACCATATAGGGAGATGGTGGGTGCTTTTTGCCGAAGAATAGAAGTTTGGAGCAACAGAATCATGATCGGACCAGTGGCAGAGAGTACAGCTGCTAACCCAGAAGATACATATTGTTCGGCCCAGTAGAGACCTGCAAAGGTGCCAAAGGTTAACGCAGATCCGGTGAAGAGCATTTCTTTACGCAGGAGCAGGGAGAAGCTAGCCTTTCGTTTCCAGACCATCCATAGAAATAGAACAGCACCTGCCACAAAAAAGCGTAAGCCTGCTGAAAAGAAGGGCGGCGCACCAGCATCCACACCGATTTTGATAGCTAGAAAGGTCGTGCCGAAGATCAGACATACAAGTGCATAAGCGAATAAGATCATTTTGAAAGTCCCCTTTAGTGTGTGTATATAGCGATCCTTGAACCAGTCCGTTAATCATATAGGGGAGAACATAGAACAGATGATGTTGAATAGAACAGATGACTTTAGAAATCGTGTACAATACTGTAAATAGGAGTTGTTCGGAGAGGAGTTGCAGTGAAGTGAAAAAGTCAGCGAGCGTGGAGCATAATCATCCCTTATTTCGGCAGGTATATGAATTTTTAGTGAATCGCATGGAGCGAGGGGAGTGGGGGGCACATGATAAGCTTCCTTCTATACGGCTGCTGGCGGAGGAATTAAAGGTACATCGACTGACAGTATTCAAAGCGTATAGAATGCTGACAGAGGATGGGAAAGTTTATGTAAAAGATAAATCGGGTTATTACGTATCGCCTGTTAGCTTGGTTCCTATTGTAGAAAAAGGCGCAGCAGTCACTGCCTATGCGCTCACTAATCCTCTTTCGGATATACAGAGAATGCCTGCTAAGTATCAGTTCTCACAGGCGCTGATTGATCCAGGTCTTTTGCCAAATCTTTTTCTATCCGACTATGTCAAAAAAGTGTTCGATTTATATCCCAAGGTCATGGGGACGTACTCTTCGGTTCAGGGAGATGAGGAGTTACGGGAGACGCTAAGTCGTCATTTTCGTAAGAAGCATCGGTTACAGTTATCCTCGGAAGAGCTGCTTATTACTTCAGGTGCACAGCAGGCGATCAATCTGATATCACGAATTGTGCTCGGGCCTATGGACACGGTGCTGGTGGAGCGACCGACCTACAGTGTGGCCATGGATATTTTTCGCCGGGAGGGGGCAAGGCTGATTCCGGTGGAGATCACTCCGATGGGCTATGACTTGGAGGAAGTTGAAGCTCTGATGAAAAAGCATAGACCGCGCATGTTCTATATCAATCCGACTCATCATAATCCAACTGGATATACGGTGCCAGCGCAGCAACGTAAACTGTTGGTCGAGCTTGCCGAGCGTTATCGCTGTCTGTTAGTCGAAGATGATCCGTTCCGCGATATGTATTTTGAAGAGGAGCCCCCGCCGCCCTTTTTTGCTTACGATACCGAAGGTTGGGTGATCTATATTAGCAGCTTCAGTAAATATGTAGCCCCAGGCTTACGGATCTGTACGGTGGCTTGTCGTTATCCGTTTATGGAGCGCTTGATCACGGCCAAATCACTCGCGGACAATGGTACTCCGCTGCTTAACCAGAAGATATTCCTACATTACTACACGTCATCACGTTTGCAACAGCATCTCGGTAAGCTGCGCATTGCACTTCAGGTGCATAAGGAGATTGTAGAGGAGGAGCTGGCTGGGACCGGGTGGGAGTGGACGCCTCCGCAAGGGGGGCTAAATCTGTGGGTGAAGCTGCCGGATCATCTCTCGGTGGAGCGATTGTTTGCCGCAAGTATGGCGCAGTCGATTGCTTTTGTGCCAGGAGAGCTGTTCGATCCGCTGGGGGAAATGAAGTCGAGCATTCGAATAAGCTACTCTTTTGCAAGCGAAGGGGTGCTACGTGATGGGATTCAGCGGTTGATTGCAATTGCGCGGGGGGTATGAGTAAATTCAGAAGAGATGAGAGACTAGTGAAGTCTAATTCGGACGGAATGGATTAGACTTGTATAACTTGTTTGGGAATTGTTGTAACACTTTCCACGTTTGCTCCGTCTGTAAGATAAAGAAGGAGGTCATTAAGGTGCGAAAGGGTAATCTGCGAAATCCAGTGCTGATCATTCTAAGTATAACGTTAATATTTATGGCCTTGCTGACGGTGCGCCCCTCTGTTACTTATGCGTGTTCCTGTGTTGTACCTGCGGAACCACTTGAGGCGCTTGAATCAAGTTCAGCCGTCTTTACTGGGAAAGTAGTGGGCATAAAGGAGCCGAAGGGGACTATAATCTCATCTGCGGATCCAGTAAAAGTAACCTTTGAAGTCGATTCCAGCTGGAAAGGGGTCGAGGGGAATAAAGTAACATTGACCACTGCTTTATCGTCTGCCAGCTGTGGGTTTGAATTCGTGGAAGGGGAAAGTTATATCGTCTATGCGTATGCTAATGACGAAGATGACTCTGGTAAATTAGAGGCCAGTTTATGCAGTCGAACGAAGCTGCTTGCTTTGGCATCGGAGGACCTGAAGGAGCTTGGATCTAGTATATCGGCAGGAACACCTACAGCTTCTCCGAAGGCAACATCGAATCCTTCGCCGAAATCTGCAGATGGGAATAATGAGTCGACGGATGTGGCGGGGAAACCAACTGCGGAGAGCGATTCCGTTCCACTTGTTAATGTAGGAATCAGTGGAGTCATTATCGTTTTGATAGCGATAGCTGGCGCTGTGTTCTACCGTCGTAGAGATGGTGGATCGCGTAAGAGATAAAATGATGGTCTGATGAAGCGGTCGCCCGGGAAATATTCGGGCGGCCGCTTATTTATTTGAGCTGATCTTAATGAGATCAATAATTAGGGAATTCCTCCCTGTGATTTATCTTGTTTTAATCGATATCATCAATATTCAGGGAATTCCTCCCTGTTATTCAGCAGAAATTGCCCATTTGGCAATAATCCGCTCATTTATAGGGAGAATTTCCGCAAAAAGTTCAATTTTCACTTATAAAGTCCGAATTAGAGGGAGGATTTCCCTATAAATATTTCAAGGAGGCTAGAATCTGTGAAGCCAGCTGAAGTTAGGTAATGAAGGTGATGTAAGGTGCTGCAGGTAATCAAGGTGAAGAGGGGGAATTTCATACCGCAAGCTTACGTTACACCCACCCGAACAACCGAGCGAGTTGTGCGACTGCAAAGGTTACTCCTATGGCGATACCGAGCGGAATGACTGCTGAGAGAACAGCCCACTTCATGCTTTTCGTCTCCTTATAGATGTTCACGAGCGTAGTGCCGCAAGGATAGTGGAGCAGGGAGAACAGCATCATGTTAAGCGCAGTCAGCCAAGTCCAGCCATGTGATAAAAAGACATCTTTGATGCTGCCCAAGCTGTCGATATCGACCATAGCGCCTGAGGACATATAGCCCATAAGCAGAATAGGCAGTACGATTTCATTCGCGGGAAGTCCGAGAATAAAGGCCATAATGATAAAGCCATCCATGCCGAGCATGTGTGCAAAAGGATCAAAGAAGGCAGCCATATGATTCAGGACAGAATCTCCACCAATAAACAGGTTGCCAAGAATCCAAGTGATAATACCGGCAGGGGCAGCAACAACGATAGCCCGAGTAAGTACGTTAAGCGACTTATCTTTAGAAGAAATAAGTATGGTCTTCCAAATTTGCGGCCGGCGATAGGGCGGGAGCTCCAGTGTGTAGTGTGTTGGAACACCGCGTAGCGCAGTTTTCGACATGACCCAGGAAACCGTCAGGGTAACGATGATACCGATTAGCACCATCCCCATAAGTACAGAGGCGGTGGTGAGGGTACGGAGTGCGCCTGTCGTAGCCGCTCCTGCCATGAATAAGGAAGACAATAGAATCAATGTCGGCCAACGGCCGTTACATGGAACGAAATTGTTAGTTAAAATCGCGAGCATCCGTTCACGCGGCGATTCGATGATTCGTGTGGAGAGGATCGCGGCGGCATTACAGCCGAAACCCATAGACATGGTCAAAGCTTGCTTGCCGTGACCACCTGATTTTTTGAACAACCGGTCCATGTTAAAAGCAACCCTCGGCAGATACCCGAAATTCTCAAGCAGTGCAAACACTGGAAAAAATATCATCATTGGTGGCAGCATGACACTGATAACCCATGAGGTTCCTCGATATAATCCAAGCACAAGTACACCGTGTAGCCAAGCGGGGGCATGAATCGCCGCAAATCCGGCCGTCAGATAACCTTCAATGAAGCCGAAGAAAGAAGCAAGCCAGCTTGAAGGATAGTTGGCGCCGGCAATCGTAATCCAGAACACGATACCGAGGATGGCGAGCATAATGGGGAATCCCCATATTTTTGAAGTTACGATATTATCCAGCTTATAAGTGCTGTTCAGCTTCTTCTTATCCCTATAGGTGACTGCATCCCCGCAGATGCCTGCGGATACGCCATAGATACCACTGACAATCTCATCCCGTATCGCTCCGCCGTCAGCGAGCTTTTTTGCTGTGGACAGCAAGGAATCTAGAGGATCTAATCCCTTAGTGATAGGCGGTGACTCCATGACCGATGACCTCCTTTGCTTCAGGCAATTCTTTATTTTTCATATTCTCCTTAAGCGAAGTTAGCAAGCTGTCGTCACCATCCAATAAGCGCAGTGCAATCCAGCGTGCTGGATATTTGCTGCCAATGGTTTGCTCTACCAGAGGTGTAAGCTCTGCGATCCCTCGTTCAATCTCTTCGTTATAAGTAATAACCAGCGGCTGTGCGGTGAAAGTGCCGGTAGCCACTCGCTCCACCTGATCCAATAACGCTTCAATACCGATTTTATTGCGAGCCGATATCGCTACAACTGGCACGCCGAGACGTTTGGAAATACGTTTCAGATTAATGTCGATACCGAGTTTACGGGCTTCATCGATGAGGTTGATGCAGACTACAGCCCGCCCGGTAATCTCCAGCACTTGCAAGGCAAGGTTGAGATTTCGTTCTAGCGAGGTAGCATCAAGCACGACTAGTGTCACATCTGGCTGTTCAAAAATAATATAATCTCTAGCCGCTTCTTCATCTGCAGAATTCGAGTATAGGGAATAGGTACCAGGAAGATCTACTGCAAGATACGTATGGTCTTTATGCTTAAACTCGCCTTCAGCAGTAATGACGGTTTTACCTGCCCAGTTTCCTGTATGCTGGCGCATGCCGGTCAGCAGGTTGAAAAGCGTGCTTTTTCCAGTGTTAGGATTGCCTGCAAAAGCGACAGTGAAATGACTCATGCTTCTACACCTCCGATGACTTCTCCAAATATTAAAGAGCTTTCTTCTCTACGTAATGCAATGGTCGTATTGCTTACCCGAAAAGCTATAGGATCTCCTAAAGGACTACGGCGCAACACCTCAACGGCATTACCGACTACAAACCCGAGATCCAGTAATCTTCTTCTAAGCACACCCTGAACTTCAATGCCGCTGATGCGCAACATACTGCCTTTAGCCGCTTCTGATAATGGAATACTAGTTCCCGACATAAGAACCCCCTTCTTTCAGTTATTGTATATTTGTATTTTTATGGTTATTATTTTGTGCAATGGAATTTTTCTTGTGGACTGACACAATATTAGTATATGTGAACAACTTTGTCCCTGCAACAAGAATGTTTCCCTAAGGCAAAATTAATTTAGACGCAGAAAAGCCCCTAACGGAAAGAAGGCTTGCGCTCTCCAGCCGAGGGGCTAAGATTGAGTCTACTCATAGGCTTGTCTTTAATTGGAATAGTCTAATCCAAGGTTTTATTAGTCGTGAAGTTACGTCCAGCTGCCAAAATCAAGCGTGCGTCCGGTCTCCACCAAGGTTTTAATATTACTTAGAACCTGCCACCAAGCGCTGATGCTGCCAGCATACGAAGGATCATCAGGATGCCATTCATCGTGGATAAGCGTGAGCTTAGTAGTTCCACCCACCGGTTCAAGCAGCCAAGATATACGCGATTCATATCTTTCTAGTCCCTTATGATAGGAAGGGCCGACCTTATGCGTGAAACGCAGTGCTTTTTGCGGAGTAAACTCCAGCAGCGTTCCATACACATGTAATGTTTCATCTCCATCTAATCCAGGACCTACATATTCCAGTAATTCGCCTTCTTTAAAAGTTGAATGGATTACACTCCCGTAATAAATCTGTTTGGTACCTTCCGGAGAGATCAGAGTGTCCCATACCTGCTCAGGTGTGCCGCCAATATAAAATTCATAGTGAAGTTCCTTCATTCGTTATTCCTCCTTGGTTTGTAGCCTCATTTATTCCCATAGACTTATTTACACTATACAAAAGGATCACTGACAACTACGGTCAGTGATCCCAAGAAAATGATCTTAAACTTTATAATAAGCTGCTAGATCGGTAGCGATAGAGAAAAGTTTTTGTTTCAGAGCCAGAGGCTCTAGAATTCGTAGCGTTGTTCCATAAGGCAATAAGAAATATGGCATATAAGTCAGCAAAGAAGGTTCGTCCACTTGAAAGCGGGCTTGTCCTTCCATGCGCTGTACCAGTGAATATCCGAACAACCAGTGGCTGCATAGATCGTTTAAGATTCCCTCGTCAGATGCGATGACTACTGTAACTAGTTTCTCTTCAGTATTACGTGTAGGCAGTAAGCTCTTTAACAAAAAATCACGTGCAGAGAAGTCAGCAGGACGAGTAAAGACAGCCTCTGTACGGTGTAGTTCAGTTATTCTATCGACTCGAAAGCTACGAATCTCTTGTCTCTGATGGCAATAAGCAACGGTGTACCATTGCCCTTTCCACAGTACAAGCCCATAAGGATCAATGGCGCGGGAGGAGGTTGTCTCTCCATTTCCTTTGCGATATTCCATTTGAAGGGTATGTCCATTAGCCGTCCCTAATTCTAGCTCTTGCAGTAGATGGGGAAGCGGAACGGTAGGGGAGTGGATAGTCTCAATCCCACTTTCATGGCGCTCCATTTGTTCTAATTGCTGTGCATTGCTGTACCGTTTCAGTTTGGAAATAGCTTGATTTAGCGCTTCTACATAAGGATATCCGGTTCCTCGGGCAAAGGAGGCCGCTTGCAGAAGGGAACGTTGTTCATCGGTGTCAAAGAATAACGGAGCCTCGAAAAAATGCTCCGGAAGGCTATACCCTCCACCAGGTCCGCTATCCGCGATAATTGGAACGCCACTGATACATAGTGCGTCAATGTACCGGTAAACGGAGCGGACACTGATCTCTAACGTTTCCGCGAGTTCCCCGGCCGTTCTTCCCCGCTGCTTGAGCATCCAGAGAATGGATAACATGTGGTCAGCCTTAGACATGTATGCGGAACCTCCTTGCTAGGTTTATTGAATAATATAGCAAGTGTAACGTGTAAGCACGGTTCCGCCAACACAAAGAGAAGTATCTATACCATTATTTTTTTAAGACTATGAATGTACCGGGATCGTGCAATAAAGAAATAGAGAGTTTGCACAGCAAGGAATGTACCGGATGTCATTAGCACGGGAAGCGTGACATCGGTGATATTCATTTGCTTCAGGATGGGCCGAATCACGACAAGGGTCTGAATGGTGGCAATCACAATCGGAATATTAAAGAGCACAGAGATCTGTTTGGTAGCAGAAGCTGACATTTCTTTAGTGCTTAAACCGATTTTGGATAAAGCGGTGTACATTTGCTTATCAGTGTTTAGCTCGGTATGAAGCTTAAAAAAAAGAAAGCTGGCCGATGAGAGCGAGAAGATCAGTGCGATAAAGATGCCAATAAAACTAAATATGGCTGTTCCCTGTTTGGTTGATAAATAGCTGTCCGCTCGTGCTGTTAGTAAGCCGTTGTATTGATGATTATTAGCACTGTTGGATACGTTACTCCACTTGATAAGTTCTCTGGTGATCACAGCTTCAGGGGAGTTATCCTCAGGCGTAGGGCCATCCCATGCAGGGATTTTATATAGATATCGTACATAGGGCCTTGTGTATTCCGCTGCTGAAGAAAACTTATCATAAAAACCGTCATCTACGATTAAGAGTGAGCTTGCCATGGGGTCCATTGGATGTATCTTTGGCGTTCGAAATTCTTTTAGCAGCAGCTCTTCATCTTTCTGATTTTTCAAAAGAATCGTTCGATTCACAGCGTAATTCTGTGTCTCTATATGAGGGCTTAGCATTAATACAGCTTCTTTCTCAGATAGGGGTCCCACCTCGGGCACATTCATTTGCGGAGCCAATTGATTGAACTCTGATCGGGAGATGATATCAAGGTTAAGGAGGGTTTCTTTATCGATTCCTTGAATGGAAGCGGAGATTAGATCAACCTTATTCTCTGTATATTCGACTTTAGCATTCAGTAATTTATTGTGAATCGGTTCTAAGTCTGGCGCTTTTCCCTTCGGATTATAGCTCGAATAGTTTATAGCGAATGGTGTTTTTTTATAGTGCTCTGTATTCGCTTGATTAATGGACAAAAGAAATCCAGCAGCCATGCAAGCAATCGAAGTGACTACTGTAACAAGGAACAGCATTCTTGCATTGTCTTTGATCTTGTAGCTCATCTCAGAAATCCACAGCAGATTGGTCCCACGCCAAAGTCGTTTACGACGCAGCTTAAGTAGGCGTATCCCTAGTACGGATAACTGAGAGTAGAAAAAGTAGGTTCCGGCAATACCTGTGACAGCAGCAACCAATAGTGAGCTCGGAGATAATTGCTTACGAATCGCGAGAGCTCCAGCAGTCAACAGCAGAAATCCGAACAGCGAGAACAACCAGGAGACACGGGGTTCTTTTTTAGGTTTAACATTTCCCTTAAGTAATTCAAGGACTTGATGCTTGCGAATAAACAATAATGTGAAGATCGAAATGACCAGAAATAATGAAATGAATGAGATAGAGGTCATCACTAACGCCTTCATTGGCCAATAAAATGGTAGAGGGTCCATGCCCATAATGGTCGTACTCAGCAGCAAGAATAGCTTGGATAAAAGCATTCCGAAAGACATACCTGTGACGATAGAGAGCAGTCCGATAAGCATATTTTCGATAAGAATCAGCTTGTTGATCTGGCCTGGACGTGCACCTAAGATCATCAGTAGGCCGAACTCCAAATTACGCATTTTCAGGAAAGCACTAATCGAGTATAGGACAAAAAAGAAAGCAAAGATAAACACAATATAAGAAGCGATTTGCATGCCGGCGGCTGAATTCAGGCCTAGCTTGATGTTCGTAACCCCAGGATGGTAAATAAACACGGAATATGAAAAAAAGATCATGACCATAAAAGCACTGCTTAAGAAAAAAGCAAAATAAGCCCGCGAATTACGCCGCACATTGTTAAACGCGAATTGAGGAAAGTTCATGACTATTCCCTCCCCAAAATGAAAGTGTGTCGATGATTTTTTGGAAGAAGGTTTGACGGTTATCTCCACGATGAATTTCTGCCGCTAGTTTTCCGTCTTTTATAAAGACGATTCGGTTGCAGTAGCTCGCTGCCAGTGGATCATGCGTTACAAGCATTATCGTCGTGCCCTCTTTATGATTAATATTCTCCAGCGATTCCATCACCGTACGTGAAGAATTAGAGTCAAGCGCACCTGTAGGCTCGTCTGCCAATATAATTGAAGGAGAGGTGATGATTGCCCGGGCAATTGCGGTCCGCTGACGTTGGCCACCCGAAATTTCATAGGTGCGTTTGCTCAGAATATCGGTAATGTTTAAGCGTTCTGCGACTCTTTGCAGCAAAATCTCCATCTGCGAGAGTTTACGATTGTCCAGCGTTAGGGGCAGTACAATATTCTCAGCAACGGTTAATGTCTCAAGCAGGTTAAAATCCTGAAACACAAAGCCTAGTTGTTTGCGGCGAAAGTGTGCGAGCTCTTTTTTATTCAAAAGATAAGGGTTGCTGCCATTGATATTCACCTCACCAGAGGAGGGCTGGTCGATCGTGGAAACCATGTTTAGCAGTGTTGTTTTACCGCTACCGGAGGGGCCCATGATGCCTACAAATTCACCTTTTTCAATATTGAGATGGATATCGGTGAGAGCTTGGGTCGCTATTTTCCCGGGGTATACCTTATGAAGTCCTTTGACCTCTAAAACATTCATATCATCCATTCCTTCCGTTGCAAAATTGAGTTTCTCATCCCTCACGAAGCGGGGACGGGTTATGTATATAATGTATAAAATTGAGCGATAAGCTGCTATGGATTTACCTTAACGTTATCTTACAACGTGCTTAAGGTTATGTTCGTACTGGACTGGGATGAACAGATATGCAAAGAAGAAGAACCTCAAAGCCATGATTGCTGACTACGAAGTCCTCTCGTTCTTATCTCTATAGATGATTGCTATTGCTGAATATGAGTCGCACACGGGTTCCTTCTCCGAGTTGAGATTGAATTTCCACCTTATGTTCAAGCCTGCTGCAAATCTCCCTTACGAGGTACAGACCCATACCTGTCGATTCATGATAATGGCGTCCACGATCCCCCGTAAAGTAGGGATTAAACACACGCTTTAGATCTTCAGGAGAAATGCCGATGCCTTGATCGGTAATATCCAGAACCGTGTCGGTGCCCACACGCTGGGCTGAGAGGGTAACAGTTTTAGCAGTATTGGATGCGGGGGTATAATTCACGGCATTGGTTAAGATTTGTGTCAGCATAAACATCAACCATTTGGCATCGCTATATACTGCTAGATTGGCATCCACCTGTACATCTACTTGTATACCTCTGCGTATGAATAGTCTGCGATTCTCGGCTACCGCCTCACTAACTATTTTGCGCAGAAGTAACGGTTCAACCTGAAAGTCATTTTCAAATCGGTCAAGCCTTGCCGTGTAAATAACCATCTCCAGCCCCCCGCGCAGACGTTCTAATTCCTCCTGAATACTTGCGGCGGTTTCCTCTTCAAGATCCTTTAGCGTGAGCTGAATGACAGAGAGTGGAGTCTTCATCTGATGAACCCAGCGATTCATGAATACGATATGCTGATTCATCTGGCGGATATGCCCATTTACCTGCTCCTGATACTGACGGTCAATAAGCTGCAATAGCTCATGAATTGCTTCTGACAGAGGCGTATCCCCTAAGGATACGGGATGATTTTGGAGTGAGTCCATAGGATCGCTTAGTGCTGCATACAATTTCCGGTGCTGAACATATCGGTAGCCTAAAAATAGTAAAAGAACTACGGTGCTAAGAGCGATTCCATAGAGCATGATAGAGATCGGTCGGTTCTCACCAGACAGCCAATACAGCAAGGGAATAAGCAACATTTGAAGCAGATAGAACAGGATTAGCGGAATCTGGTCTTTCCAAAATAGCCTCATGGCATATCCTTAGTGACATTAAGCCGATACCCAGCGCCTCTTACAGTTTCCACAATATCGCCAAGACCAAGATCCTTGAGTTTTTTGCGGACACGGGTTATGTACACATTTAATGTATTGTCATCTATAAAATGCTGATCCTTCCACATGAGATCAAGTAGACGCTCCCGGTTAACGACGCGTCCTTCTTTTAGCAATAAGGCCTCCAGCAGAACGGATTCTTTTTGAGTCAGCTCGCTAGTATGTCCGTCGTATTGGATGACATAACGTTCAGGATAGAGAATTAAGCCTCCAGACTGGAGCTTATGCTCTTCCTGGGTCTGTGAGTAAGATCCGTATACTCTGCGGATGTGGCTACGGATTTTGGCAAGCACAACCTCATAGTGAAAAGGTTTGGTGATATAATCATCCCCGCCATTCTCTAGCGCCATCACCTGATCCATTCCACTGTCCCGTGCAGAGATGAATAGAATAGGGCAGAGAGAGAGCGAACGAATCTGGCGGCACCAGTAAAATCCATCGTATTTTGGCAGATTGACGTCCAGCAGAACAACGTCCGGATGAGTGTCATTAAAAATCTCCAGTACCCTGTTGAAATCCTCTATTATCACCGTACGAAATTCATATTTAGATAGATACGTGCTTAAAAGGCTCGCGAGTTTAGCATCGTCCTCTATGATTAGAATCGTTTCCATATATTCACTCCTTTGTTCAGTTATACAGTACCATGGACAAGGAAAAATATGCAAAAGTGAGTCAAGCCTAGCCTTCCGGCAGCCCCAACCCCAACCCCAACCCCAACCCCAA
>NZ_NFUX01000127.1:0-8510 GCF_002264385.1 Paenibacillus sp. VTT E-133280 | reverse complement strand
GCTAAGGGTGCAACTGGAGCGGTCGGAGCGACTGGAGCCACCGGAGCGGTTGGAGCAAACGGAGTAACAGGAGCGGTCGGAGCCACTGGAGCGGCTGGAATTAAGGGTGCAACTGGAGCGGTCGGCGCGACTGGAGCCACCGGAGTGGCTGGAGCAAACGGAGTAACAGGTGCGGTCGGAGCGACTGGAGCAAACGGTGTAACAGGAGCAGTCGGAGCGACTGGAGCAACGGGAGCAACGGGAGCGACTGGAGCACAGGGAGTCCAAGGCATTCAAGGAGTTCAAGGGGTAACCGGAGCGACGGGACCTACGGGCGCACAGGGAGCCACCGGGGCATCTGGCGCATCAACAATAATTCCATTCTCTTCCGGAGCACCAATTACCGTAACAACAATCGCCGGGGGATTAACCGGCACGGTGGCGATGCTTGGATTTGGCAATTCGTTCTCAGGAGCTAGGATAACAGGTAATACAATAGATTTGACTACAAATAATGGTTCGAATCCTACAAAGGATCCATATAACCAGGCGTTTGTCGTTCCGCGTAATGGTACGATCACTTCCATGTATGCTTTCTTCAGCACAACTACAGCAATGTCTTTAATAGGCACAACCGTAAACATTCACGCACAAATGTATAAAGCGGGTAGTAACAGCAACAGTTTTACTCCTATTAGTGGTGCAGCAGTACCCTTTGCGCCTGGTTTTACGGGAGTAATATCTATCGGATCTATTAGTACCGGATCAGCAACAGGATTAAATGCGACTGTTCAGGCAGGTGATCGCTTAATGTTAGTATTCTCATCTACAGCTGCAGGACTAACCTTGATAAATGCTGTAACAGGATATGCCAGCGCCGGAATTGAGATTAAGTAATTTAAGATTTAGGGTTGGAATCATCCATCTTCTTTGATTGGAAGTGATTAATATGGCCAGGAAACTAGTTTCGAAAAAAAGATTGAGTTTATTGTTGGCGTTAGTTCTTATATTTTCATTCGTCATTCCATTCCCATCGTCTGCGGGGTATGCAAAAGGGCGCTCTTCTGAACAGGTAAAGCTGCTGGCTGCACCGGCGAATTTTGCAGTTAGCGGCACAACCTCTACAAGCATCGGCCTTACCTGGGATGCCGTAGTGGGAAGCTCTGACTCCGATGTGAGTTATAAGGTAAGCCTAGTGGAGCAGACCAATTCTAGCGTGACCGATGTGGTATACACCTTTGATTCAGGTGGATTAACGGAGTATACGGTGAAGGGATTAGCTTCCGACCGGAGTTATACATTCACGGTCCAAGCGGTAAATTTATCTGGACCTGTGTCCAAAATAAGCCTCCCTTTAATTGCAGGTACGCTTCCAGCAGAAGCACAATCTCCGACAACGAAGGAAGAGGAACTCCCACTAGCCGATCAAGAACCGCCGAGTACCCCTGAGCTAAGTCTTATCGGTCGCACATCGGATAGTATTAGCTTGGCATGGAGTTCATCCGAGGATAATGTCGGAGTTGCGGAATATGTTCTATATCAAGACTCCAATCTGTTGGCAGAAGTAACGGTCAGCACAACAGTCTACACGGCTGTCAACTTGAAGGCTGGACAGGAATACACTTTTTTTGTACAAGCTATAGACGAAACGGGGAATAAATCAGCAATCAGTAACGAGTTGAAGGTTAGTACACTTGATGATGTAAGTGTGGTTGGTCCGGTTATGAGCATGGGCAACGGGAATTCCTTCCATACATTAACTGTGCAGCCGGATGGTACCGTATGGGCTTGGGGCAATAATAGGAAAGGTCAGCTCGGTGATAGCACGACCATTACTCGTAATAAGCCTGTGCGAATGGTTGGTTTGCCGGAGATCAGCGCTGCATCCGTTGGACAAGACCATTCCATCGCACTCGCGACGGACGGAACGGTTTGGACATGGGGAGGCAATAGTGTGGGCCAGCTGGGTAATGGTACGTTGGAGTCCCAGCTTATGCCGCAGCAAGTGCCTGGATTAGCGCGTGTCGTAGCGGTTCAAGCGGGTGAGCAGCATTCGTTAGCGTTATTGTCCGATGGAACGGTGTGGGCATGGGGACTTAACGCATACGGGCAGCTTGGAGATGGGACCACCGAAAATAGCGCATTACCAGTGCAGGTTGCAGGGTTGGAGTCTATCGCATCGATCTCGGCCGGAGCCTTTCATAATCTAGCGGTTAGTCGCGATGGTCAGGTTTACGCATGGGGGTTCAATGCGTATGGTCAACTCGGCGATAACACAAAGATCGACCGCGCGACTCCCGTGCAGGTTGCTGAAATAAGCGGCGTTGCATCCGTATCTGCCGGCTTTTATCACAGCATGGCAGTGAAAAAGGACGGAACCGTATGGAGCTGGGGAACGAACGTCAAGGGGATCTTGGGTGATGGGACATCCGAAGATCATTATACTCCCGCTCAAGCGGTGGATCTGGGTTCAGTGATCAGCGTATCCGCTGGCGCCTTGCATAGTATGGCGCTGAAGAGCGACGGAACCGTATGGATATGGGGAGCGAACAACGAGGGCCAGCTCGGTGGCGGAACCGAGTCGGAGCGTTCCATCGCGTCTAAGCTCGATATTGGCAGTCGCATCGTCACTATTAGTGCAGGGTATATGAGCGGCGGTGCGGTTAGCGAGGAGGGAACCTTGCTGACTTGGGGTTACAATGGATTGGCCCAGCTTGGTAATGGCACTTATACTAATGTCATAGATCCGGTTACAATTCCACTTGTAGAAGAAACTAATTAAATTTGAAAAGTAGGGAATTCCAAGCCAAAGTGCAGTGGATTCCCTATTTTTTATATGAGGACCAAAAGAGAAAATTCTTTTAATATTCATAACTTTATCACTACAGCTATCCTCATGACTGCATGACTATTAAAATGATGTATCCGAACATGTCACCTTCCGCATTTTAACTGATGGGGGAGAAAAGTTCTTGCTCCGTCTTTACCCGGATAATGAACCTCGTAAGTGCCTTGTCTTACCCGAAGCTGTAACCGATTTGGAAGGGGCTTATATTACGGAAACGTCGGCGAGTGATGGACAATGGTACAGAAGGATGGAATGATCCACGCCGACTAACACAATAGAAATGTCGTTTTTCTGGATCGTGAACCGTATCCTATCAATTTTGGCAGGTGATCATATAATGAGACTAGAATGCTTCTTAACCTTCTTATTTGATAAGTAAAAAAGACTCTTCTATATAAATAGAGGAGTCTTTTTGCGGTGTTAAGGTATTTAGATAAATAGATTATGACTAGATTGATCGGCTTGACCGAGGTAATACCCAACGCCGCCAATTCCCACGCCGTCGATAAGTTCTTCACGGGTGATGCCCATAAGATCCATAGACATTTGGCAGGCAACGATCTCGACGCCTTGGTCGACAGCCATTTGAATCAATTCTTCCAAAGATGAGACATTATTGTTCTTCATTACAGAGCGAATCATTTTGGAGCCCATACCCATCATGTTCATATTCGAAAGTGTTAGCTTCCGACTGCCACGTGGCATCATCGCTCCGAACATTTTGCCGATGAAATTCTTGTTCACAGGTACTTTTTCATCCTTGCGGATAATATTAAGGCCCCAGAAGGTAAAGAACATCGTTACTTTTTTGCCGCTGGAGGCTGCTCCGTTGGCAATGATGAAGGAAGCGATCGCTTTATCCAAATCACCGCTGAATACAACCATCGTACTTGCGTTACTAGTTTGGACAGGTTGTGCTCCTGTTGGTATGGAATCCGCAGGAATACCTTTGCGCAGATAAGCTTCTATCATGCCCGTAGGCAGCTTCGTTAATTGCAAAAGCGTGTGCTTCGACATACGAGCCCATGCCTTGATATCTTCATAGAATCCTGGATCGGAAGCCGTTACCTTTAAGACTTGGCCGTCCAAGAGCGGGTCCATGCTCATTTTGACTTGGATCAACGGCCCAGGGCAGCATAGGCCGCAAGCATCAAGCACGGAATCAGGTGTTAGATCCGATTCTTGTTTGGCAGTGGCGGATACAGATGCGCTGGAGTTGGCTGCGAAAGCTGTAGCGTTGGTATTGGCTGCAGCTGAAGCAGTGCCAGCCCCAGTACCAGTACCATTGCTAGTGTCAGTTCCCGTCGGTGCTCCCGTTGCTGCGATTTCTTTACGGGCTGCTGAAATACCTGCGTTTGGCGTTAAACTATCTTTTTTTTTAGGCGAATAATTACTCAGTTGATATGTCTTATAGCCTCCGGTCAGATTCTTCACACGGAAACCCTTTTGCTGCAAAATCCGGGAAGCGGTATAGCCTCTAAGTCCAACTTGGCAATACACCCAAATTTCTTTACTAGGGTCAAGCTCGGCTAGACGACCACGCAGATCATCTACAGGGATGTTAATAGAGCCTTCAATATGGCCGTTGGCATGCTCGATTTCCGAACGTACGTCAACTAAAATGGTATTGTTGTGGTCACGACCTTCTAAATCCTTAGGAACGAATACTGTGGTCATACCTTTCAAAATATTTTCAGCGGCAAAGCCAGCCATATTCACTGGATCTTTAGCGGAAGAGTAAGGAGGGGCATAAGAAAGCTCCAATTCCGTTAAATCAGTAACCGTACCTCTAAAACGAATCACTGTAGCGATATCGTCGATACGTTTATCTACTCCACTATAACCAACAGCTTGTGCACCGAGCACCGTACCTTTTGGATCAAAAATCAGCTTCATTGATATTGGAGTTGCCCCCGGATAATAAGTTGCATGAGAGCTTGGATGTACGTAAATCACGTGATAAGGTAAGCCTAAACGCTGAAGTGTTTTTTCATTATTACCGGTAGAAGCACCTGTCACACCAAATACTTTAATGATAGAAGTTCCTTGGGAGCCTTTGTAAGTCGTACCTAGACCGCTAACGTTGTCCGCTGCAATCCGTCCTTGCTTATTGGCAGGGCCTGCTAGTGGAATGGCGGTTTTAGTTCCGTTTACGAAATCAACCACCTCGACCGCGTCACCAACTGCGTATACCTGATCCAAATTTGTTTCCATGCGCTCGTTGACCAAGATATGCCCGCGTGGACCGAACTCTAAACCACTATCCTTCAGGAAAGAGGTATCCGGCGAAACGCCGATAGCCAGCAGAACCATATCACTTTGCAGCACAGTGCCACTCGCTAATTGAACTTCTATTTGTTCGCCAACTTCTGCAAACCCTTGGACCATATCCGAAAAAATAAGATTAACGCCATGCTCGTCGAGCTCTTTTGCCAAAATAGAAGACATTTCGGTATCGAAAGGAGCTAAGATTTGCGGGCCTGCCTCAATTAAGGAAACTTCCAGTCCAGCTTCTCTCAAGTTCTCAGCCATTTCAACACCGATAAACCCACCACCGATCACAACGGCGGAACGAGTACCTTCGGCAGCGACTTTGGTTTTGATTTTGTCAGTGTCGGGAATGTTACGCAGCATGTGAATTTTGGAGCTCTCGATACCAGGTAAATTCGGACGAATCGGTTTAGCGCCTGGCGATAAAATAAGCGCATCATAACTCTCTTCATAGGAACCACGTTCCTTGCTTTCCACTCGTACTTTCTTGTTTACAGGGTCGATAGACACCACTTCGCTTTCAATCCGAACATCGATGTTAAAACGTTTATGCATCGCCTCAGGTGTCTGAACCAGCAGCTTGGAGCGATCCTGAATGGAACCTCCGATATAATAAGGTAGTCCGCAATTAGCAAAAGAAATGTATGGATCACGCTCAAACATAACGATATGAGCCTCTTCATCTAATCTCCGAAGCCTGGCGGCCGCTGATGCGCCTCCTGCAACTCCACCGACAATCAGTACTTTTTTACTCATGATGATTTATTCCTCCCCAAGAAATAGCTGAATTAAATGTTTGATCTTCTCGTCTTTCACAGAATAGTTAATTTCAAGTCCATTACGTTCGGTCTCCACAATGCCAAGCGATCTAAGCTTCTGCAAATGTTGGGATACCGTAGATTGTGGAAGGTCGAGACAGTCCTGCATAAAACTAACGTTGCAGCTGCCTTTTTCAAGCAGTCCTTTAATGATGCACAAGCGAACGGGATGAGCGATAGCCTTTAAGGTTTCGGCGGTTTGGTTATAGGCTTTGAAATTTTTGTCCATGGTTATGAACTCCTCGCTTTACAATATCCTTATATCGTAATATTATGATATAGTGATATGAAAATCAAGTTATTTTTTAAAAAAGAGAAGGAGAGATGCTCGATGTCTTTTAAAATTTCAAAGGAAATTACCCCACAGCAAGTCGCGGAACTTCTGAAGAATGGAGAGACTCCTACGCTGCTGGATGTACGTGAACCCGCTGAATATGTGGAAGGACATGTGATTGGTGCTAAGCATATTCCGATTGGACAGCTGTTAATGCGTATAGATGAACTAGATCCTAATGATGAGATGATTGTGATGTGCCTAAGTGGTGGTCGAAGTGGACTGGCATGTGAGCTGCTGAGCGAAAAGGGATATAATGTTGTAAATATGATGGGTGGATTAAGTGCTTGGACGGATGATTATTTGGAACGGGGGTAATGGCGTGAATATGGTGTTTAGGATCCTACTAAGTATATTAATTGCTTTTAGTATTGTAAGGTTCTTACGTTCCGTTTGGCCATTGCGCTCACTCTCCTATGTAGAAGCCCGCGACGTTCGAGAATTAGCAGATGAAACATTGGATATGAAAATGCTCGATGTAAGAGATGCCGTAGATTATGAGAAGGAAAGTATCCGTGGCTCGATAAATATATCAATAGGGCGGTTAGCCTATGTCTGGCAGCACTGTCTATCTCCGGACGATTCGATTCTAATTCTTGCTGATAGTTACTATAAAAGAAACAAAGCTGCGAGAATTCTTTATAAGCAGGGCATTCGAAAGTTATATGCGGTAAATGGTGATTTTTTAGGGAATAAAAGAACGCTTTCCGACATTTCGGTGAAAGGTTGTTGTGAAGGATAATGGATTTAAGCTCATTAATGTCCCGTCTTGGATTTGGCAAAAGCGAAAGTGTAACTGTAAGGGTAAAAACCTTGAAGGTGGCAGAGTTTCGTAGCGAAATGGAGCAATCCAAAAATAAGCTGCTGATCGATGTCCGTGAACCGGATGAATACAAGAGTGGATTTATTCCGGGGGCGAAAAACATCCCGCTGTCTCAGTTGGAAAAGCGGCTCGGTGAGATCCCGAAGGATCGGGATGTGTTACTCTACTGCCGCAGCGGTATGCGAAGCAAAAGCGCAGCGTCGATTCTGAGTAAGCAGGGGTATACTCGGCTTGCACATTTGCAGGGCGGGGTAAGCAGCTGGGATGGGAAGTTGAGTCGACGGTAGGCTTTAGGGGATTTGGTACTGAGCATAGTTCACCTGAGGTAGCTTTAACGTACTTAAACCAATTAGCTTTTTTAATGGAACTGAATGCTGTGGTGAGGCAAATGTAGATGGATTACTCTAACTGTGCTAACTAGGTTAGTTAGCACTAATTTAACTTACTGTAACTGAACTGCTGTAGTGAGCTAACTTAGCTGACCTTACTTTATCGCTACGTACTTTAAACTAATTAGCTTTTTTGCTGGATAAGTTTTATTTAGCTGGATCTAGTGTTGGCTGTTGAGTGTTATTGACAGTATTAGAAAGTGAATACTATACTTTTGAGTAATAGGATGAAGCACGTCCCGTACCCATATTGGGTGCGGGATTTTTTTATGCCAAGGAGGAGTGTAAAGTATGGGATTTGCGGAAGAGCATCGTAAGTGGTTAGAGGATCATATTAGTCGAAGAACAGGAGAACGTCGGGGGAGATTGGAGCGGGGACATGGCCATGGTGAGCGGATGTTTTTGGAGAAAGTATGGTGGCCTATGATGGGGCATTTCAATGACCTTCATCCTGAATATGAAGTGGTGGATTGGCGTAGCAAGCCCTACTTTGTTGATTTTGTGTGGAAGCCTGGACAGGTTAAGTTTGCATTTGAAGTAAAGGGCTACGGCCCACATGTACAAAATACAGACCGAACGCGCTACAGGCAGGAGCTGAATCGAGAGACTTATCTGCAAATCGCGGGTTATCGGGTGGTCGCTATTCCTTATGATGATCTGGATGCAAGTCCTGAACTTACGATTACTTTGTTAAGACCATTGCTGATGCCGTACCTCGCTGTGAAAATGGAGGAGAAAAGGGAGTTTAGCCGACTGGAACGTGATATTTTACGGATTGCTGTGCGTTCGAATGGGTGCATCCGGCCGGTTGATTTGGTGAGGGAGCTTGGGATTGATCTTAGGACGGCTAGGAAGTATATGAAGTCTCTCTCTGAGAAAGGAAGGTTCAATCCGGTAGTTTCCCAGGTAAGCGGTAGAGTTTGTCGTTATGAATATGTTCATTCTTTTAGTGATTTTCATATGTGGTGAATGAACGGTATAAACTCCGTTGAATAGAGCTATTGGGCGAGATATGAGTAAAAGAACGGTATAAATCCCGTAGAATGGG
>NZ_NFUX01000129.1:0-8076 GCF_002264385.1 Paenibacillus sp. VTT E-133280 | reverse complement strand
CTTACCGTCCTTATAAGGACGCCAAAGGCGTTTATGCTTGTTAAAGTCGCTATTTCATTGATGAAAAGTCCTTTGCTAGCCCTATAGTGGTCTGCAGTCGCACAGCTACCTCGACTAAGGTCCAGTACCAAAAACCGTCGTTGGTCTGTTTTGAAAGTCTGCGATTTGCTCTAGAATAAGGCTATAAGGTTAAGGACAACGAAAGGCGGTGAGAAAATAATGCAAAGAAGACAAGGAAACGGATTAGCGGTTGTACTGATTGTGATTGGTGCGGTAATGCTGCTCGGTTTAGCGCTTCCTCTGATTCACGGTATTTTCAGACTACTGTTCCCAGTATTGCTGGTTGTTCTCGGGTACTATGGGATTAAGAGTGGACGCAAGGTTATCGGTTGGGTACTAATGTTCATTGGTGTCATGACCTTGATCGCGAAGCTTTCCTGGATCATCGGACCACTTCTAGGTGTGGCGTTGATCGTATGGGGAGTGTCAGCTTTAAAGGGTAGAAGAAATGGTACTTATTAAGAAGAATTGTACTTAAACAAGAAGCAGGGAGGGAGCAGGAGATTATGAGTGTTTTTCGTCGCATGAGGGATATTACAGTAGCTAATCTAAATGAACGTCTAGAGCAAAGTCAAGATCCTGTGAAGCTAATTGATCAATTTCTACATTCAACTCGCGAGGAAATCAGTGAAGCTGAAAGATTGTATCAGCAATACGCTTCCCATACGAAGCAATTGCAACAGCAAGTGAACCAAGCGACTGCCATGAGAAACAAACGTGAGGAACAGGCATTACTCGCATTAAAAGCAGGAGAAGATCATCTTGCAAAGCTGGCTTTGCAAGAAAAGATCATTCACGAGGAAAAGTTGGAGCAGTACAGCGGGCTATTTGAACAAAGTAAGCAATCCTTGTTTGAACTTGAAGGACAGCTGAATGAGCTGAAAATAGAGTATCAGACAGTTTATAGCAAACGTCAGTATTACGCAGCCCGGATGGAGTCGCTGAGACTGCAGCAACGGATGAATCAAAGAGCAAGTGCTTATGGTAACGGTGGTGATGTTCCCAAAATGTTCGGACGTCTGGAAGATCGGATGTCAGATTGGGAATTAGAAGCGAAGAGCCTGCGCGATGTACGTCGCATGGGACAGGAATATGCGGTGCAAGCAGGTGAGACTGTAGCTACCGTACTCGAAAGAGAAATGGCACGCTTAAAGGAGAAACTGAACAATGGTGGAAAGGAGTAGCGCTATGAGTCGATTATATCGTTCAACAAGAGATAAAGTGATGACGGGTCTTGCAGGTGGATTATCTGAGACACTCGGTATTGATTCCACGCTATTCCGGATTCTGTTACTGGTCAGCATTCCGTTTACAGGAGGTGCCGTGATTCCAGTGTACTTCATCGCTGCGCTGGTCATTCCGAAGGAGCCTACGCATTATAATCCTTTCGGACCAGGCCCTGGTGCACCGGGTGGCCCATTCGATGGTCCTTACTCAGGTAGACCAGAACATGGACACGGACCGCAGGCTAATGGCGGACATGGACCTTACGGACGCCAACCTAACTACAATCCTAATTTTGAAAAGAACAACGCTTATTCAGCTCCGGATTCCGGTTTGGATGCGATGATGAAGGATATCGAGAAGAAGGCTCTGCAAAAAGAAGTAGAAGAACTCAAACAAAAACTGTCTAAATATGAGAAAGGGGAATTGTAAATCATGGGAGTATTTCAAAGAATTAAAGATATGACTAAGGCGTCGGTAAATGACTTGTTGGATAAGGTAGAGGACCCAATCGTAATGCTTAACCAATATCTGCGCGATATGGAGGCTGAAATTCACGAAGCGGAAGTTACAGTTGCCAAGCAAATGGCGAACGAACGTCGCATGAAGCAACGCGTGGAAGAAGCAGCAAAAATGTCCGCACAACGTGGAGCACAAGCTGAATTGGCATTGAAAAACGGCCAAGAAGAAGTGACTCGCAAGCTGTTGGAGGAAAAAATATACTTCGATCAAAAACAAGCGGAATACAGCGATCTTCATGCTCAGGCTGAAGTGCAAGCGAAGGAATTGGTTGGACAGCTGCATGATATGAAGGATGAATTCTACAAGCTGCGCAACAAGCGTAACGAGCTCGTATCCCGCGCTCAAATGGCTAAGGCGAAGAAACAAATGACACAAATCAGTAGCGTGCATTCCATCGAAAGTGGCAGTGCGTCACTCGGCTTCCACCGGATGGAAGAGAAGATTATGCAGCTTGAAGCAGAAGCAGATGTAATGCGTGCACCTTACAGCCCATCCGCTGCCTACACTAAACCAGTCGATGTTGAGAAGCAACTGAAAGTGGATGAGCAACTGGCTGCATTAAGAAGCAAGCTGAATGATACACCGGCTGCTCCTTCTTTAAACAAAAAAGAAGATTAAATCCTGTTCCTAAAACTTAAGCAGATATGATATGCTGGACAAGAAGAAGCCATACGGTATGGATCTCCATACCGATATGGCTTTTGTAGCGGCTGGCTATAATATATCTTGTAGGAGGTGCGAAATGGATAAACGAAACCGTTTGATTGCCATCGGACTGATCGGTGTTGGCTGCATGATGATTTTTGGTAGATGGCTCGGCTTTTTCTCCATTGTCGCGCTTCTATTCCTGTTCCTAGGAGTCTACCGCACGACGTCAGGCAAAGTGAAGCAGGGTTATAAGCTGCTCGGGATTGGCGCTATATTGCTTTTGCTGGATCATTTGGTGCTGGTACTGGGGATTTGCTTGATTTCTTTAGGAATGTTTTTTACTAAATCCAAAAGAGTTCAGCGTAAGGAAGGGTTCATGCAGAAGCAGAACTTTTCGTCTAGATTTGACTGGGATCGCTCACCCTGGGTGATGCATAGCCTCAGCTCATGGCATATCCTTGGAGAGGCCGATCTTGATCTTTCACTGGCTATGGCGGAGCAAAAAGAAACGGTGATGCTGTTTCAAGGTATCTTTGGAGATATGGACATTCAATTGTCAGATGATTACGGGATAGAAATCGAAGCCTTTGTGCTTTTTGGATCGATTGAATTTGGTAACCAGCGGGACACAGGTATGCTAAACCGTCTGAACTGGAAATCCCCTAACTATGAGAGCAGTGAGTATAAGGTAAAGTTTAGTGTGTCTTATTTGATGGGAGATTTGGATGTGCGATTATCCTGATTAGTTTGATACTGAAGGGAGGGTCCCCGTATGGAAAGAAAGAATAAAAATATGATGTCACGCAGTATGGGTGAGGGGGCTCTGTTCTCTTTTGTCATGCTGCTAGTGATATTGTACACCATGTATACATATGGCTATTTGAAACCTTTTGAAAGCTGGACGATTGGATTACGTACGGCCTTCACTTTAATTCTGCTGCCCATGGGGTTCGGGGTTGGCTTTGGCTTCTATCAGAGCTTTCGGGTAAAGCGAAAGTTGGAACGCCTGAGAGAAACGCTCGTATTGTGGGAGAAGGGAAACTTAACGCTATCTATGCCAGACTTGGGCGATGATGAGCTGGGAAGGCTCGGAGAACAATTGGGCCGAATCAGCGGAAAATGGGAAAACCAAGTGACAACACTGCAGCGATTGTCTACAAATAACGCGAAGCTCGCGGAGCAAGCACGAGTATCTGCTATTATGGAAGAGCGGCAACGGCTTGCGCGTGAATTGCATGATGCTGTCTCTCAGCAGCTGTTCGCGATCTCTATGACCGCCACGGCTGTAGGCCGGACCCTGGAGAAGGATTTTGACAAGGCGCAACGGCAAATTGCACTGATTGAGGAAATGTCTGCTGTAGCACAATCAGAGATGAGAGCATTATTGCTGCACTTAAGACCTGTTTATTTGGAAGGTAAGGGATTAGAGCAGGGGCTACAGGAGCTGATCAAGGAGCTTAAGGTTAAAGTACCGATAGAAATCGTGTTCGAGATGGACCCTGATGTACAATTGCTAAAAGGGGTAGAGAATCACTTATTCCGTATTGTGCAGGAGGCAATCTCTAATACGCTTCGTCATGCGAAAGCAGAAAAGATGGAAATTAGGCTGCATCGTCGAGGAGATACGGTTCGGTTGACGCTCCGTGATGATGGGATTGGTTTTGAAATGGATGATAGTAAACAAACTTCCTACGGTTTGTCGAATATGCAGGAGCGGATGAATGAAATCGGAGGTTCCATTCAGTTTATTACCGCTCCGGGTAAAGGAATGCGGATTGAAATTACCGTTCCGTTAGTCAATGAATAATAGGAGGAAAGAGTGACCATGGAGATGGAGGAAGCCATTAAGGTATTGCTTGTAGATGATCATGAAATGGTACGGATTGGACTAGCTGCTGTTCTAGGTACTGAAGACGGAATAGAAGTCGTAGGGGAAGCTGGAAGTGGGGAAGAAGGTATCCGCCTGGCACAAGAGTACAATCCGGATGTAGTCCTGATGGATCTTGTCATGGATGGGATGGATGGAATTGAAACGACCAAACAGCTAATGAAGCAGTATCCCGAAATCAAAGTTATTGTGTTGACAAGCTATCTGGATGATGAAAAAATGTATCCGGTGATTGAAGCAGGTGCATTCAGTTATTTACTAAAGACCTCACGAGCTACTGAAGTGGCAGATGCCATACGTGCCGCGGCAAGAGGCCAGTCTGTACTGGAGTCACAGGTCGCCTCTAAAATGATGAATCGTTTTCGAAACAATGCAAAGGGTGAATCTCCTGCTTATAAAGAGCTTACAGAGCGCGAGATGGAAGTATTACGTCTGCTGGCGCAAGGTAAATCGAATCAGGATATCGCGGACCAACTAATTATTGGGATCAAAACTGTGAAATTTCATGTAACGAATATTCTCGCGAAGCTGGGTGTGGAAGACCGAACCCAAGCAGCTATTTATGCATATAAAAATGGACTAGCTGAATAGAAACCAAAGGCTGAAGCCTCTTGCTTCAGTCTTTTTTTAATGCATAAGTTTAGAATCTCCTAATTCGTACATACTGTCTAGTAGATTGCTAGAGAGGTTCGAAAGGGAGAATAAATTATGCTGAAGGCTATATTGAACAACGGAACAAAAAAAGGGACTCTTTTAATATTATTATTCCTGTGCTGCATTGTAGCTTTACGGGTAAACCTTCAAAGCGCTAAAGCAAAATCAATCGATCAAGACGAAGCTGTTTCACATACATCAGTAACATCGGAACTGAATGCTTCACTGATGAGTTTAATAGATCTCGGGACGAAAACAACGGTATCTGGTTCACCACTGCATATCGTCTTAAAATGGCAAGGGGCAATCAGCGGTTACAATGATCCTTCTGTTGAAGTGGCTAAGCTTAGCGCCCGCCTTGGATTGACAGTACCGTCAGGAAATGATGAAGATGGGCATATGACCTATCGTTCAGCAGCGGTAAAACCATATGGATCACGTCTCTCCTTATTTTGGAGCGAGCTTGGAGAAGGAAATAGTTATGTTATTGTGACGTTAGATACTGCTGATTTAAAGGATAAGGTTAGCTTTCAGGGGGCTGCCGATGAAGTTAGTACAATCCTAGAACAGAGTAACATCAAGGCAGAATGGAATGTATCCCTTCAAGGAATAGCTGAAAACCAGGGGGGACCTGAAGGTGTATTGTCGCAAACCGAAGGGTTACTTAAAGAGCAGTTTAAAACTGTGAGTGAAAAAGAGAGCTATAAGGATGTAGCAACAGTCAGCCGTACGTATTCGATTCCTGATTTGAAACGCTCGGTAGTCAGCGGGAACCATTCGGTTTCAGCGCAAATCGCAGTGCATCAGGAAGATCAAAATGGGACGAATCGCCTAACCATTGGCTTACCATTAATCACCATCGAATACTGACAAATTCCTTTTTTATAAGCAAAGATATAATTAGTAATAAGAAATTTTAATTGAAATTCGCGAAATCCCGAGAGTATTTGTCAGGAATCTGATAGCATCCTTTTTAGGAATATGCTAAAATGACATAACGTCGTTTACTCGACGCTGAGAATGTCAATAAACTATATTACATACAGAAAGATGAGGAGCCATGGCTGAAAATCAAACCCTTGATGCACTGCACACACCCGGTGCTGTCTTTTTTATCTTTGGGGCAACCGGAGATTTAGCCCGGCGTAAGCTTTTCCCGGCGATTTACAGCTTGTACCGTGAAGGTAAGCTGGCACATGATTTTGCGGTAATTGGCGTGGCGCGGCGCCCGCGTACTCAGGAAGAATTTAGAAGTGATGTGAAGGAATCCATCCTTGAATTCTGCCGTTATAAAGCGGGAGAAGAGAACGAATGGAATGAGTTTGTACAGCATTTTGAATACAAATCTCTGGACATCAACGATATTGATGGCTTCCGTGAATTAAGAGCTCAAACAGAAGCTCTTGAAGAGAAGTTCAGAATTCCGGGCAATCGGATGTTCTATCTTGCGTTGGCACCTGAATTGTTCGGCAGTGTCTCGTTCAACCTTAAGGCTGGCGGCATGCTGGATAGCACAGGTTGGAATCGCCTCGTCATCGAGAAGCCTTTTGGATATAATCTGGAGTCAGCTGAGCAGCTGAACGAGCAGATCCGTGAGGTATTCAAGGAAGAGGAGATCTACCGGATCGATCATTATCTTGGTAAAGAAATGGTTCAGAATATCGAAGTCATTCGTTTTGCCAACGCTTTTTTCGAACCGCTTTGGAATAATAAGCATATTGCCAATATTCAAATTACACTTGGCGAAACCGTAGGTGTTGAAGAGCGTGGTGGTTATTATGACCATGCTGGAGCGTTACGGGATATGGGCCAGAATCATATATTGCAACTGCTGACTATGATCGCAATGGAACCACCAAGCCGTCTGCTTGCAGAAGATATTCGTGACGAGAAGGTGAAGGTACTTCGTTCCCTTCGTCCTTATGGTACATCTGACGAGGTTCGTGAGAACGTCGTGAGAGCACAGTATATTCAAGGCTTGCATGGTGGAAAGCCTCTTCCTGCTTATCGTCAGGAAGATAAGGTTGATCCTGAATCGAGTACTGAGACGTATTTTGCTGCCCGTGTGTTTGTAGATAACTTCCGCTGGGCTGGAGTTCCTTTCTATATTCGTACAGGTAAACGTCTACCGGTGAAGACAACGGAAGTGGTAGTTGAGTTCAAGGGAATGCCAACCAATGTTTATTTGGGACAAAAGCATACGCTGGAGCCTAACCTGCTTGTTATCCGTGTGAACCCAATGGAAGGCATTTATGTAAAGATTAATGCCAAGAAGCCGGGTTCCGAGTCTGAAATTCAACCACTAGCTATGGACTTCTGTCAGAGCTGCTTGGTTGGAATCAATTCCCCGGAAGCTTACGAGCGCTTGCTTCATGACGCGGCACGTGGAGATTCCACTTATTTCACTCGTTGGGATGAGGTATCGTCGGCATGGTCGTTCGTGGATCGTATTGCGAAGGCTTGGAAGGAAGAGTCGCGTGATTTATCTTCTTATCCTGCTGGCACTTGGGGTCCGGTTGAAGCGGATCAATTGCTTGCTCAGGATGGCTTCCATTGGTGGCCGGTAAACGGTCAAGAAGAAGATAATGTAGTATGGCTGAAGAATAACTAAGCTTTGCGTTAATGCTATCTCCCTGCAGAGGATGCAGGGAGATTTTTTGTAATGCTGAGATTAGAAAACACTCAGCCTCCCAAGGCCACTCTGGCTCCAAATGCCGCTCGGGCGACAGGAGCATTTTTCAAATAGCTGCACTTTGTACAATTAAAATCACATATTGGGTGGAAATTAGTCTTTTAAGTGTATTCTCTGCAACTATTTTCTCCGCATAAGGCCTAAAAGCTAGCACATTGAATTTTTAATTGCATCAAATACAACTAAAGGCGATTGGAAATGCTAATACTTCTTATAAGTGTAGGAAATACAACTATTTTACTACTGCGGAGAAATGTGAAACGAATTCAAGGGAGGGGCCTGTATTCAACAGGTAGGCATGGGGAGCCCTGTTTCCAATTAACACACACCTCTTTGGGACGGACCGAGCGGACCTTAACCTCCGAAATGCATGTTTTAGTCGAGCTTA
>NZ_NFUX01000034.1:0-71533 GCF_002264385.1 Paenibacillus sp. VTT E-133280 | reverse complement strand
ATCCTTATATTTCTCGCATAAACACTTACCCGTCTTTTAGGGACGCGGAAGGCGTTTTTGCTTATTACGTAACGAACTAAATTATTCAGCTGACATCCAGTTGTGGTGGAAGACGCCTTCTTTGTCTACACGTTTGAATGTGTGTGCGCCGAAGTAATCGCGTTGTGCTTGAAGCAGGTTCGCAGGCAGTCTTTCAGTACGATAGCTATCATAGTAAGCCAATGCGCTGGAGAATCCAGGTACTGGAACACCCATCGTTACAGCTGAAGCGATAACTTTACGCCATGCGGACTGGTAATTGTCCATAACATCCTTGAAGAAAGGATCAAGCAACAGGTTCTTAAGATCTGCATTGTTCTCGTAAGCATCCGTGATGTTTTGTAGGAAACGGGAACGGATAATGCAACCGCCGCGCCAAATTTTAGCCAACTCACCATATTTCAGATCCCAGCCGTATTCGTCAGAAGCTACGCGAAGTTGAGCGAAGCCTTGAGCATAGGATACGATTTTACTTGCGAACAATGCTTTACGCACGTTCTCGATGAATTCAGCTTTGTCACCATCAAATGGTGTAGCTTCTGGTCCGTTAAGCACTTTGCTTGCTTCTACGCGCTCATCCTTCATTGCAGACAGGAAGCGTGAGAATACGGATTCGGTAATCATGGACAAAGGTACACCAAGATCCAGTGAGCTTTGGCTTGTCCATTTACCAGTTCCCTTTTGTCCAGCGGAATCAAGGATCACGTCAACCATTGGTTTACCAGTTTCTTCATCATACTGAGCAAAAATGTCTGTAGTAATCTCGATCAGATAGCTGTCGAGCTCACCGCTATTCCACTCTTTGAAAATGTTGTGAAGTTCTTTTGCATCCAGACCCAGAACGTCTTTCAACAACTGGTAAGCTTCACAGATTAATTGCATATCACCATATTCGATACCGTTGTGCACCATTTTAACATAGTGTCCCGCACCGTCTGGTCCGATATATGTACAGCAAGGCTCACCGTCAACTTTAGCTGAGATTGCCGTTAGGATTGGTTCTACTAGCTTATATGCGCTTTCTTGACCGCCAGGCATAATGGAAGGACCTTTTAGTGCTCCTTCTTCTCCGCCAGAAACGCCAGTTCCGACAAAGCGGAAACCTTTTTCTTCCAGATATTTACTGCGACGAACCGTATCAGGGAAATAAGCATTTCCTCCGTCGATGATAATGTCGCCTTGATCAAGATGCGGCAACAGTTGCTCGATGGTAGCATCAGTAGCTTTACCAGCTTGAACCATGATCAGAATTTTGCGCGGTGCTTCAAGCGAAGCTACAAATTCCTCTACAGAAAATGTGCCTACGAGGTTCTTACCTTCCGCTTCAGCTAGAAGATCATGTGTCTTCTCCGGTGAGCGGTTAAACACGGATACGGAAAAACCTTTGCTTTCGATATTTAGAGCCAAATTCTTGCCCATTACCGCCAAGCCAATAACGCCGATTTGTTGTTTTGCCATCTGGTCCTCCACCCTTTGCACCCTATATTTTTGGGAAATCCATTTCTCGCAGTATAAGAATACCACCCTTTATCAGAGACAGCAAAGCCTGCCCTGCGAATAAAGATCAAATTCATCAACAAAACCATTGCCAATATGAAAATGATCACAATGACTATTTTAACGTTTTTAGTGCCAGAAGTGAACCCCTGTCTGCAAGTTCTCAAACAAATCTAAGGCACCCCGAAATTCGGGGTGCCCCTAAACAGCTTATTTCAGCACCTTGTTTACCATTCTAACATATACAATTCCTTCGTCAAAAAGGTAAGCTGAGCTCGGCATTTCTCCGCACGAATCATATCCTCAGCCTTAAGTGCATCATATAATCGATCCAGCTGCTCATCCACTTCAATCCTACGCTGGCGAATTCGTTCCTCTCCTTCAACAGAATAATAGAGCTTGGTCAGCTCCTCATCTGTGAGCATAGGACCCTTCTGGTATAAGACTCGCTGCTGATAACCCGAGATTTCGACAAGACGGATGACTTCGCCGAACAAAATATTTTCAATAATAATCTGACGGTCCCGGAAGCGCTTTACTATGGCATGGCCCCGCATGTCCCCAATTAACTTCTCCATCCATTCTGACAAGCGAGCATCACGAATCATATAGTCTCCCACGAGTTTATAGCCATCTTTGATCCTTTGAAACCGTAATTTCACCAGTTTACGACCCGTACGGACCGAAATTACAAAGACCTGTTCGTTCTCGCTCCAATATAGGGAATAACCTTTTTGAATCAAATCCTTGATCAGGTCCTGGATATGCTGTCTGTCGAAACGTAACTCCAGGTTACAATACTCCACCTCGTCGTTTTTGTTCACGGCACTCCCCCCTAACTGCTTCACATCTGCAAAGCCAACACAATTGTTCAATTCCCGAGTATTTATGGCTGCCGGACCTCTTCAAGTAGTAGTTACTAATGCGTTCGTCTTAGTCTTATTTTATACTTCAGTTTATGTAGCGGTAACTTGGTTTATTGACTATTTTTACCCGCAACAGACTTTCTCCAAACGCTGATTGAATTTTTTATTTCTTTTAGTCCTTTTTGAGCCGAATCCTTCCTAAAAAAAGCCGCTGACAATCTAATTCTCAGATTGTCAGCGGCTTTTCACTTCTAAGGTCAACTAGGTTTAAATTTCAGCTTCGTTCTGTGTACAATTAGTAAATGTAGCCCAAAGAGCATCAACATTACAATTGCACTCATCAGAAACGGTACACCGTGACCTACATGGTCCCATAGTCTACCTGATATCACCGGCCCTGCCACCATCCCTGAGCCTTGCAAGGTCAAGAATAGCCCCCACACAGTCCCTCGTTCCCCCTTAGGCACTTGCTTAGCCAGAAAGGCATTCCATGCCGGGAGAATAAGCGCGTAGCTTATACCGACCAATGCCACCGCGATAAAAGCAAGCGGGAGCCAGCGCACCTGTGAGAACAGGGCAAGGGAAAAGGCGGCGAGTAAAAAGCCAATGTTCAGAAACACAGTTGTTCCGATTCGGTCCACCAGCTTGCCTGCTGGAATTAGAGCAAGCACCGTAATTCCCCCACCTGCAATCAGAAGTAGACTAAACTGATTTGGACTAACATGAAGCTCCGTACGTGCAAACAAGGTAACTACAGGCGTCATCAAACCAATGGCAAAAGCCTGAAGAAATAAGGCTGGATATAGTAGGCGACTGACTTTAAGCGTCGTTCTGACCTGATGTAGTGTTCTTTTTATACTTTCTAATGGACTGATTTTTTTACGCTCAATAGCTCCGCCGAGCCCCTGCATGTCCCTTACAACTGCATGAGTTCCACTTGTCGAGATTCTCTTAGGTAGAAATAGGGCAACCACAACTACAACAGCAGCACATCCTAGCAGGACCAAAAAGGCTACACGATAGCTTTGTCCCCCCTGATCCATCAAAAAATTCACTACGATCGGACCGATTCCCGTTCCTGCGAGCGATGCCATCTCTACAGCACCCATAGCTGCACCACTGCTGCCGCTTTTAGTAGATCCCGCCAATTCCGTTATTCCGGTCATCACACAAGGCCAAAGCGGGGATGTCCCGATCCCAAGAATAAGACAGGCAATCGAGAGCGTAACTGCTGTTTTGGCATATATTATCATTCCAACAGCTACTAGGATCAACAACAAGGCACTTGTCATGGTCCAGCGAAATCCTATGCGCTCCATAACCCAGCCAGAAGGACTGCGGAATAGATTATCCCCCAAATACTGGAGCGCAAAGGCAAAGCCTACTACCGTAACAGATAGACCCAAAATATTCTCCATATATACGGGTAACAGAGCGACAAGTAGCGACCCTTTAACAAACTCAACTAAAAAAATAATTACCCACATCTCCATGATAAATGGCGACGTCAAACTGATATGTGTACGTTGTGCAGCTTTTGTGGACATTCTATCACATCCAAATCCTAGTATTCTGTAGATTGTTTTGTTATACTGATGCTTGCCTTAAATTTTAATATTCGCGAAAGGTTGTGACAGCATTAAATGAATCAACACCGTACTCCCCTCTTCACAGCTTTAAAAAAGCATGCCGCCGGCAATCCCGTTCAATTTCATATTCCGGGGCATAAGAAGGGGCTAGGAACCGATGCCGAATTCCGTGAGTTTATCGGCGATAACGCTCTATCCATCGATCTAATCAACATCGCACCGCTTGATGATCTACATCAGCCAACTGGAGTAATCCAGGAAGCTCAGAAGCTGGCTGCGAAGGCTTTCGGCGCCGACTATACGTATTTTAGCGTACAGGGCACGAGCAATGCCATCATGACGATGATCCTCTCTGTCTGCTCACCGGGTGATAAAATAATTGTGCCGCGTAACATTCATAAATCTGTGATGTCGGCCATTATCTTCTCCGGAGCCAAGCCTGTGTTTGTCTCGCCTGTTCAGGATGAGAATCTCGGGATAGATCACGGCATAACGACCAGTTCGCTGGAACGAGCGTTAAGGCGTCATCCAGACGCCAAAGGAGTTCTAGTAATCAATCCCACGTACTTCGGTGTATGCGCCGACCTGCGTTCGATTGTCGACCTGGCTCACCGTTACGGTGTACCCGTATTGGTGGACGAGGCACATGGAGTACTGATTCATTTTCATGAGGATCTGCCGGTATCGGCCATGCAGGCCGGAGCGGACATAGCTGCCACTAGTGTGCATAAACTTGGCGGCTCCATGACGCAAAGCTCGGTACTGAATCTTAATGCTAAGACGGGTCTGATTAACCCGCAACGGGTACAGACCATTATGAGCATGCTGACTACAACATCTACCTCATATATTTTATTAGCGTCTTTGGATACCTCAAGACGTAATCTCGCGCTGAACGGTCATGAAATGGCGGAAAGAACCATCAGACTGTCCAACTATGCACGCGAAACGATCAATAAGATCGAAGGCCTGTACAGCTTTGGAAAAGAGATCCTTGGGACAGAAGCAACATTTGATCATGACCCAACCAAGCTCAATATTCATGTGCGCCATTTAGGGATCACAGGATACGAAACCGAAAACTGGCTGCGCGAGAAATACAACATCGAAGTAGAACTAAGTGACATGTATAATATTCTTTGCCTTATTACCCCAGGTGATACCCAAGAATCAGTAGATAAATTATTAGCTGCACTTCGGGTGTTGTCCGCCATTCATTATAGCAAGGGTGAAATCTACGAACTTAAGGTTCAGGTTCCAGAAATTCCACAGCTTGCTTTGATTCCAAGGGACGCTTTTTATGCGGATACGCAGTTAGTTCCATTCCGTGAATCTGCTGGCTACATTATTGCAGAGTTTATATATGTATACCCGCCTGGAATACCTATTCTTCTCCCTGGCGAAGTTATCACTCAGGATAACATCGATTATATTATCGACCATGTGGAGATTGGACTTCCGGTTAAGGGTCCTGAAGACCGCAGCATCACTAACATAAAAGTGATTGTAGAAGCCGATCCTATTTCCTAAGACCCATCATTTCCCCTAAAAAAAATCATTTATTTATACAAAAACCCGATACCATAATAAGTATCGGGTTTCTGTATATAAACATCAACTGTCATATACACAATAGAACAGCTTAATTTAGTCGCTAAAATCTATTCTTGCTGAGCAAGCAGATTGTTGTAAGCTTCTTCAACAGCTTTCCATTCTTCTTCATCTTCGATATTGTACAATACCATTTCTTCGTCTTCTTCTTCCATACGAAGAATAATGCCATCCGCTTCAGGATTTTCCTTTTCTAACAGCAGCGCGTATAGTTTCTCACCGATGTCGAAAGTTTCAACCAATACCATTTCAACATCTTCGCCCTGCTCGTTCGTCAAGGTCAGCACAAACTCCTCGTGCTCATGGTCGTGATCATGCCCGCAACCGCATGCTTCACCATGCTCATGTTTGTGATCGCTCATTGTAATACCTCACTTTGAATTGTATTATCCTACATCTGGTATACTACCACGTTAGTTTAGTTCAGGTCAATTTAGAACCCTTAATTAAGAGCTGTAATTACCTTTTCTGACACAAGAACGTAATCCGCATTTTTGGAAGCTTTCATATAGAAGCCTACCCGATATTTGCCGGTTTCTTTAAAATCATAAGTAAACTCCGAGGTCGGAAACCAGAAATTATCCTTCTGCGAGCCTTCAAGCTCCTGCGACTGAATATCCTTAACATTACCAGAAGGGTCCGTTATGGCTACTTTCACAGCTGAAACCTCTTCTGTTAAGCTATCTACTTGGGTTAATATCTTAATCTTAAGCTTGCCTACGTTTACGTTACCAAAGACCGTATTATCTTTAAAAAGAACAATATGAACATTAGGCTTAAGAATCGTCACTTTTCCAGATCCGTCCCAATTCACTACCCCGCCCGCTTCTCTAGCGGGAATATATGTTTTTCCATCAATCAAATAACCGCCGTCTACAATTTCCGTCCCGTTGTTCCATACCCTGATTTTCTTACTCACAGAATCGGCGAACAATAAGGAGCCACCCATCAAGGAAAAAGCAAACACACATAAAGTGACTTTTTTCCATCTATTCATTTGAAACCCTCCAAATAATTCATGCTATTAATGTATACTTACTTTGTCTCAGCAAGTTGCGCTAATTGTAGGTAAATATTTCATTCATCTCCCTTAAAATGATATTATGTACTTGTTCAAAGTTGATATATTAGCTAACAGTGATTTCAGGAGGGTACTTTCTTATGAGTCTGAGCCTACAAATGCTAGGAACTGGCAATGCTTTTGCAAAAAACTATTTTAACAATAATGGCCTGCTACTAGCTGATGATTATACCCTACTGATTGATTGCGGGATTACAGCTCCGCTTGCCATGCATGCCATCGGGAAATCCTTCCGTGACGTAAACGCTACTCTAATTACGCATATTCATGCGGACCATGTTGGAGGTCTGGAAGAGCTAGCACTTACGCTAAAGCACGTATACGGGAAAACTATGAGATTACATTTACCTGAGACGCTTGTTGAGCCACTTTGGACCAACACCTTAAAGGGTGGATTATATCAAAAAGATGCAGTAGCCTCCCTGACCGATATCTTCGAGGTTACACCTATGAAACCCGGAATTACATACAAGCTCGCTCCTTCTCTTTCGCTCGAAATCATACATACGCCGCATATTCCTGGCAAAGATAGCTATTCCCTTCTAATAAATAACGAGATTTTCTATAGCGCGGATATGACTTTTCAGCCGGAGCTACTTATAAGCCTTGTCCGAGAGCGCGGCGTCCGAATGATTCTGCATGACTGTCAGCTTGGCGGATCAGGGGTTGTTCACACCACGCTGAAGGAGTTAATGTCTTTACCTGAAGATGTTCGGCATATCATCAAGCTCATGCATTACAGCGATGAACAACCTCAATTCGTCGGGCTTACTGGAGAGATGGAGTTTATTGAGCAGCATGTAATTTATAAACTCTGATTATGATTAAAAAAAAGGCCGTACATTGACGTCCGATGACGTATGTACGGTCTTTACCTTTAGAACTATGAGAAACTCGGAAGATTGTCCAAATTGTTGGTTGGGTCCCCATCCGCGTCGCCGCGAATATAAGTTCCTCCGTCTTTACCTTTAAAAGCATTCACTCCGGCAATATTTCCGGCTTGTACTTCTTGAAGCGCTTGGTCATACGCCAGGACACGTCCTGTAGAGGTCTGGAAACTGGTTAAATCTCCGTCTCCATTTTTCTGTACAGCTACGAAACTTTCGCGTTCGTTATTTGGCACTTCAGCTCGCCCCTTGCACTTGGATTTGCCATCATATGGCACATCCTAGCTTGCTTCATGGAACGGTAAATTATGTGCACTATTTTTAAAGAGTTTTCTGCATCCGTACATGTAAAATACCTGCGTCATAAAAAGGTTCCGTAGAAATCACTTCATATCCCAGCTTCTTGTAGAAATTCTCAGCTTGGCACTGTGCATCAAGAATCGAAGCATCCAGTCCAAGTTCCCGAGCAAGCTCTTCCATCGCAAGCAACAGAACACGTCCGTATCCTTTGACTCGATAATCTTTCAGTACGGCGATACGCTGCATTTTGGCTGTACCTGCTTTGTAATAAATCAATCTTCCCGTAGCCACAGGTACACCTTCATCTATAATTAGAATATGGTGCACATTCGGACCGATAACATCGTATTCATCAATTTCTTCCTCAGCCGGTACCATTTGTTCCTCTACAAATACTTTGGTACGAATATCCAGCCCCATCTGAAGCTGTTCCTCTGTAGTTACCCGTAAGATTTCTGCCGCCATGTTAGTCCCAAACTCCTCTCTCTCTATGTATCCAACGATAGTTGTCTATTATATAAAAATTCGACTAGAAAGAAAAGCCTGAGCATGAGAAATCGTCTTCTACGCTGCACTAATCTGCAGAATATACTTCTTCAGGAATCGAACGATTGTATGCGTCTTGCATCACTGGTGACAATGGAGGATACTGACCTTTCGGCTTTCCATCCAGGTTAGTCATTTCTTTGATTTCCATGACTTTTGTTGGCTTCGCCTCGGAACATCCTCCCAAAACTATCAGTAACAGCAGACAAACACTGACTCCCCATTTCATAAATTTAGACATGGTTTTACTCCTTTCACCGCTCAACTGCAGTTATTCTCTTTACAGCTTTGACGTTTCAGGAGTTTTATAAACCATTGAATCACTTCATTGCCCGATCCTATCCCTTATAAATTCACATTTCCAACAGCATGGACCATGTACATCATTCCTGCCAGAAAGCCAGCTAATACAAAATAAGCGATACCGTATTTCCAGCGTAAGCTAGCCGGCACATCGTAATACTTATCGTTCTCATAGACCGAATAGCTGATATCACAATTCATCTTAAGATGAAGCCCATTCTCTAAGGTCACAGGCTCTAGCTGCGAGATACGTACCTTTTCAATGATGCATTGCTGCGGAAGCGTAGCTCTACCAATGTAGTTCAGCTGATCCCATCTCACCCCTACATACTGCTGTCTTTCCAAATCACTGTAAGTAGTAAAAGGTAAATCTCTTCTATGCTCTGGTCCTGGAATCATGTAGCCTGCATCTCTAAGTGGCACTACTGGAATTAAAAAACTCTTCGTTACAGAATAAAGGCGATTGTTAGTGCGTCTCTTGACATATTTGTTATACAGATCGTAAGCAAATAATGCCCAAATAATAAAGAATAAGATCGAACGCATATAGATGATGATAGCTAAACCACCCACGAGCCCCACAAGCCACAGCCAGCGCGTCACCGCGGTTGCAATACGGCCACCGTCAAGCGGGTGAATCGGCAGCAGATTGATCAGATTAAGTAAAAAACCTATGTAAGCCAAGGAATAGAGAAGTGGACTATCCATGTAATAAGCCGCCCCAAAAACGGCTGTAGCCCCAATGGTTCCTAAGATCGGACCTCCAAAAGCAATATAAGCTTCTGTCTGGGCATCCAACGGCTGTTTCTTCATTGTAATTAAAGCTCCCAAAAACGGTATAAATAGCGGAGCGCTGACTGGAAGCCCGATCCGTTTCGCTGCTATTACATGTCCTAATTCATGGACTAGCAAGAGCAGGACAAAGCCCACGGCAAACCCCCACGGGTAAATCAAAGCATAAGCCCCTATTGAAATCATCATTGATATTAACGGCCCGGCAATTTTACCTATTTTCAGAAGAGACAAAATCGCCTTTCCTTTAAACAGGAGCATCGCCGCCCCGCCTCCCAACCATTTCCATGGCGTGGAAGAATTCTTTTTCTGCTCATTTTGCGGCAAGATCTCAAGCCCCTTTATCTTTCAATTTTTATCTAACTTCTGTACATTACCATCCATTTTATCATAAGCGCTGCAGGAGTATTTCCATAAAAAAGCACTTGGCTAAGTATACGACGCAACTTTAAAGATGGAATGGGACAAGTATGGCCAACGCGCCCGGTTCAAAATTAGGGGGTGAGGAAGATGCTTGCACTTCAAAGTTTTTCCTCCTCGATTTTAATGATCACCTTCTAGGCAAACGCCGTGAACATTGTAGGCTAAGGGCCATAGACTGTTATCAGGATTTAAACAATTGAGGAGGTTCTCCATGGAATCAAATACAAATTTTCATCAACAGGTCTGTTGGAATTGTATGAACAAATACGTTGGTGTTACAATGACTGACGGTCAATCATTTGACGGCTTTATTGCTCATGTAGATCAAAATTATGTTACCCTTGCGGTTCCAAGCAATGAAATGGTTGAACACATGAACGGAATGCCTACAAAAGAATCGGCGTACAGACAATTTGGCTTCCGCCCAGGTTTTTACCCAAGACGTCGCTTCTATCCACGACGCATTCCTTTTTACGGCATAAGCGATTTGTTTTTACTTCCGTTCTTTATCTGAGATAGTGCAAAGGGGATGTTAGAGTCATCCTCTTTTTTTATTATTTTAAAGACTATGTAAACTATCCTCCCTATAGATTGTAAAAAAAGAATTGCCATCCTACTCTATCGTATGGTATTATGAAATTCGTCGCAGGACGGTAGCTCAGCGGGAGAGCACTATCTTGACAGGGTAGGGGTCATGGGTTCGAACCCCATCCGTCCTATAGAAAAAAGCCTTGAATTTCAAGGCTTTTTGTTTTTATTCACTTATATTCTATTAAAAACCCCTGTGATACGAATTTGATAGGAATCGCGATTTACTTTTCGTATCAGTTCATCTGATCCTCTGGGAAAATATCGCTTCTACCCTCCAACCAATTTCCAAATTCCGCTTTAATGATATATAATTCCCTTCCTGCTTTTGCAGCATAAAAAGGTGTATCTCTTAAGAATTCGTACAGCTTGGCTTGACTCATTTTCATTATCTTTATGTGTTTCGGGCGGAGTGTCATAGGTAAGCTGTCCCAATTAAGATTTTGTTTCTCGGTTATTTCTTGCAAATATCCTTGCCCTCCTTATTGAGTTCTTTTTCTTATACGAGTTTCAGCTCTAAAGCCAACTTGTAAAATGCTCTCCACCTAAATTTTAGTATAAGTAGGTGCGTTTAGTAACCGCATCGCACATCTCCATATCCTTTTGTCAGTCCCTTTGTGTCATTGGGCTTCCTCCCCCTCAAACCAGGTGAAATTGTCTCCGATCTGTTCCCAAACTCAATCTACATAAGCCTCTTGGATGTCTTTTTCTGTAGCTTCATCGTTAAACTCTTGAACTTCCGTGTATCTACTCTGTTCGCCCCAACCTCTGTTGTTTACGAAAGTTATTTTCCTCATTTCTTATATCCTTCTTGTGGAAGAGGAGGACTATTCCCCTCTCTGTCCCTGTATCTTCGGTAACTTACTTCAAATAAATCAAGTTGCATATCAATCAACATCCTCTTTTCTTTGCTCCTTCACGATCTGTGTCTTACTGGTTCATATCTTCGTGCAGTGCAACAATTAATATGACTTTCGATGAAGATGCTTCTTTATGCTAACTGGCAGTATAGTTTAACTTAAAATAAACTTTCCGTTCCCCGCAGTTAACTTAAGATGTAATCTGAAAGCACCTTTTTTGAAAGTGATACTCATCAAGAAACGTATTTATAAAGGAGTGGCTTAATGCAAGTTATTAAATCTATAATAGAGTGTCCAGAGCGTCATATAGAGTTTGCTGAATATGTTAAAGAAAAATGGCCAAATGTAAAGAAGGTCGTCCTCCCTAAAATTGACGAAAGTTTATCGGCTAAAGATGGTTTGCCATTTACATTTCTGCTATTGAAAAACGACAAAATAATTGGATTTTATCAATTGATTGTGCAGGAGTATATAATTCGTAAAGATTTATCGCCATGGATTGCACCTTTGTTCATTGACGAGAATGAGCGAGGGCAAGGTTTAGGTTCAGTATTGTTGGAGCATGCCAGAAAAATGGTGGGGCAATTAGGATATACGAAGGTTTATATAACGACCGACCATATTCGTTATTATGAGAAATATGGATTCAGAGAAGTCGGTTTAGATAATTTCGAATGGGGACGACCCACCAAAATTTATGAGCACGACACTATAAAGTAATTTATCGCAACATGGTTTGTTTTGGACTTAACTAACGAGGAACGTTAGTTAAGTCCTGTCACTTCTGGTGCCCTACATGCGTCTGCTTTGTCATAACCTTTATGAGAGAAGGGATACGCCTACTCCCTTAATGATCTGTACCTTCGTACTGTGCATCATCTAGCGGCCAGGATAACGTGGAAACATAATTCTCATACTTAAATTGCATGTTATAGTAATCTAGTGTTCGATTTAGAACTGTTCTCTTTCTAGCGTGTATAATATGTTTTCTCGTTAAGAATGGATGAATGTTAATAATACATATGGAGGGAATTAAGTTTGAGTACTCACTACTATTTCAGTTGGTTTAATAATTTTTTTCCAGAGAAGCTGGTCCATTATTTGCATGAGGATATACAAGACAGAAAATCGCTTGTTATGATTAGCGCTGATCCGTCTGGTTATACAGGTGAGCAAATTAACTTTGATGATGTTTCTGAATGGACATGGTTGAATCAGGCTAATATTATTTTTGAAGAATATCATTTCATTGATTACCGCATGCAGAAGGAAGATGCCCGGCGATTAATTCAAAACGCTTCTGTCATTTTTTTATGCGGTGGGTATCCTGTTTTGCAGAACGATTTTTTGGCGGATTATGAATTATCGGATGTTATTAAGAACAGCAATGCCGTTATAATGGGTGCCAGCGCCGGTGCGTTAAACATGGCTGCAAAATGGTTAAGCTTGAATAACCCTGATGAAGCTGAAACAAGTACTATTTATGATGGTATTGGCTTTGATTATTTTGCCTATGAATCTCATTCTCAACGTGACTACGCCACGTTTGTTCAAGGCTATCTGTTCCCCTTATCTGAAGAGATTGATGTTTACGCGGCAGAACAGGAGAGCGCTATACGTGTAAAGGACGGCAAAATAGAAATAATGGGTCCTTTATATTTAATTTCCCGCTCAAAGATTCAGAAATTGGTTGAGACGCTCTAATTAGGATTGTCGGGTAGAAATGATGAATTTTTTAGACCGCCTTCAATGGCGGTCTTTCTATTTCCGGCAGATGCTAGTTGCTCATTTTATTGAACTAACGGGACAAGATAGTTCAATTAACCACTCAGTCGTAATTCTACTTGGTGCACCAAGCATCAGGGTTGCATGATAGCTGAAGATAAGTCCAAGAAGAGGAATTTAGAAACATCATAAGAGTTCGCGGAAAAACCCAAAATGAAGTCTTTTTTATACATTGGAAAGAACTCCGATATTATTTTGAACGCATCAATAGATATAGGAAGTAAGGCACACTCAGCATTGTTACAATAATCCCTGCCGGAATATCCGACTTAAAGCTGACCGTCCGAGCAATCGTATCCGCTACAAGCAGCAATAGCGCACCAATAAGTGCTGAAGCTGGAAGAAGTACTTTGTAGTCGTGACCTACCAGCTTGCGAGCCACATGCGGACTAATCAATCCAATAAAGAAGATCGAGCCCCCGAGTGCTACACAACCAGAAGCAATGCCTACAGCCGCAATCGCCAGACGCAAAAATTTCTTCTTTACAGCGACTCCTAAGCCTATCGAAATTTCATTGCCTAACACCAAGACGTTCAATGTCCTGAAATTGGAAATAATATATGCGAATAGCAGCAATACCCAAGGTGCCAATAAGCTGATATAAGACCACTTGTCCCCCCATAAATATCCTGCTTGCCAACGCTGCGCAAAATCATACTTCTGGTCATCCAGCTTTAAAGTCAGGAATAACGACAGGGCACTTAACCCCATATTAATCGCAACACCAGTCAAGACAAGTCGTGTAGAAGAAATCAAACGACGTTTTCTATAGGCTAGAACATATATCAGAGCTGCTGCCAGCAAATCACCCAAGAATGCCATAGCTGGTAGTAATAATGTTATAGCGGTGCCTTGAATACCTACTGTTGAGATAATCAGCAACACCATAAGACCTGAACCTGAGCTAATACCAAGCATGCCGGGATCAGCCAAATCATTGCGCAGCAACGCCTGCATAACAGCACCTGCCAGTGCCATCCCAAATCCAACAAGTATCGCTAATACGATCCGAGGAAGACGAAACTTATAAACAACGAGATTATGCTCTTCTGGACCTTGTCCAAGCAATACTTGAAATACTTCAAGTGGATTAAGAGACACCTTTCCCATATTAAGACTAAGAATAGCTCCTGCAATGAGCAGTATTATGAGAGATAGAATCCATATTGTAGCCTTATGCGATTTAACAACATTCATTTGAAGGCTCTCCTCTCTTTGCTCGCAATTAACAAGAAGAAAGGAACACCAATCATTGCAAAAATAATGCCGAGTGCTGTCTCTGCCGGACGATTAATCAGCCTTCCTGCGATATCCGCTACAACCATAAGTGCGCCGCCGTAAATGGCTGATGCCGGAATAATATAACGATAATCTACACCTACAAAAAAACGCATGATATGCGGTATAATCAACCCTACAAAGCCGATTGGCCCAACAAGTGCAACAGCTACACCCGCTAGTAAAAGGACCGCAAGCGTAGCTATCATCTTAACGAGAACGATCCGTTGCCCGAATCCTTTCGCGATCTCTTCCCCCAAGTTTAAAACAGTGATAGAGCGTGCACTGAATAATGATAAAGCCAGCCCACCTAAGAACCAAGGAATAACTAGCTTAATTTCCATCCATGTTGCTCCAGCCACACTTCCCGAGGTCCAATAAGCAAGGGCACGACCAATTCCATAGTTTAATGAGATAAATGATCCCACAGCTCCAAATAGCATTGTAATGGATATTCCAGCTAACACCAATCGTTGAGGTGTCATTCCTGAACGATTCATTGAAGCAGCAAGATACGTTAATCCTGCACCAAGTCCTGCGCCAATAAAGCTAACTAGCAAGGTTGTCGTCTGCAATTGCCCTGGAAGGAAAACTAATGTAACGGCCATTGCAAGAGCAGCTCCAGCATTTACTCCCATTAATCCCGAATCGGCTAAGGGATTTCGCGTATAGCCTTGCATAACTGCTCCTGCTACCGCGAGACACATGCCCGCAATAATATCAGCCGCCGTACGTGGAATACGAAGGGCATGGATAATCTGATGCTCGGTCAGTTCAGGATCAAAATTAAAAATCGCTGTCCATGCCATCTTCAGGCTCATGGAAGCAGAGCCAAAAGAGATAGAAGCCGCTACTGAAAGTAGCAGCAGCAATATCCCTAGGAGTAAAAACAGACCGAAATACGATTTCCCTCTTAAATTAGGAATAACAGCTGTTCTATCATCTAGCTTTCTATTTTTTTTCATACGCTGATACTAGCTTCTCAACTACAAAATCTAGCTGCTTATCAAGAGAGTAGATATCTGAATAATATGAAAAATCAAACCCAATTTCGATCAATCTACCTTCTTTGATTGCTGGAATGCTGTTCCAAATGGGGTTGTCCGACAAATCATCAGCCCCATCCCATACAGAACGGAACACGAAGTCTCCTATATACTCAGGTAACACTTCTAAGGAAACAAACCCTCCAGTAGCCTTCTCCCTGCCATCAATCTTCTTCTGAAGAATCTCTGGTGCTTTTAGTCCTAAGTATTCGTAAATAATCTGAGAACCTCTTCCGTAAAGCTTGCTATCGATTACCGCCATCTCTTTTTTGCCGCCCTCGATAATGGTTACTGTCTTATCTAAAATTCCAAGTTCATCAAGCTTCTGCTTACTTTTCTCCAACTTCTCGTGGAAATTATCTAATAAAGCTTGTGCCTCCTGCTCCTTGCCAAATACCTCACCAATCTTCATTATACGTTCGTCTGTCGCCATTTTTTCATAAGGAATTGGAATGGTCGGTGCAATATCCTTAAGGATTTCGTAAGTTTCTTCAGAAGCAGCTATGATCAAGTCAGGCTTTACTGCCATAATAGCCTCTGGATTAGGTTCATACCATGAACCAAGATCTTCAATACCCCCCAGCTCTTCTGCAAAGGCCGCTCCTTCAAAGACACTCGAAGTACCTACTGGCTTAATGCCGAGGGCAACAAGATCCCCTTGAAGGTATAACACGACAACTCTCTCTGGATTAGCTGGAACGACAATATCTCCCTTTACCGTAGAGATAGTTCTTGTCTGAGCCTCTTTATTGTTATTGTCAGTTGCAATTGAATTATTAGCTGATGATGATGTAACTTCAGAAGCTTTGGATCCCTTAGAATTCGTGGCATTAGAACCAACGTTTGCAGATCCGCATGCACTTAAAAGCAAGGTAAAGCTAAGCAGCATCGCTACAATAAAACTTGATGTCTTTGTTATTCGCATAGGTGAAGACCCTCCGGTTATTTTATTATGATAACAGTAGTGATAATGATTATCATATTCAACAACATTATATCGGGAGGATATGTTCTCGCCAATGGAGAATCTGGCGGTGGTAAATGGACGATTCTCCGATAAGCTCACCTGCCTGCTTTCCTTGCGGAATCGGATGGGAGATTGACCATTGTATTTACTAAACATACGACTGAAATAATACACATCGCTATATCCAACTTCTTCTGCAATATCGCGAAGTGGAGCATCGGTACATCGTAATAGCTCTTCTGCATGTTCAAGCCGGTATCGTATCAAATATTCGATCAAGCTGAACCCCGTCTCTCCTTTAAAACGCGTTGATAAATGACGAGGGCTATAATTAAATTGCTCCGCTATAGATTCTAGTGATAAATTGTGACGATAATGCACCTCAATATAACGGACAACCTGCCCAATGACATCCGGTTGCCTGAGGTTAATTCCATCCTTTGTAAACTGCTTTAATAATTCATGTATAAACTGATAGAACAAGCCTTTAACTTGAATTCTTTCCAATAAGCTTCCTTGTGCCCAAAGTTGTTCCATTGCCATTAGTTGATAGTGCAGTGGCAATGGCTCCAAAGACTCGAAGCCATACTGCATCCGAAATGGGTTGCTTCGTTCCAAAAGTCTTGCTAAATCCTTTCTTCCTGGTAAGGAGGCTCTATAGAATAATAAATAGTATTCAAAAATCTTCCCTGCCTCTATGCTTAGTCTCATACCCTTGCCACCATGCACAATAAAATGACGGTCTGCTTCGTAATCTATACCGTTGAGATTCAAGCTGGCCGCACCCCGCACACAGTAGATAAATCCACATGCAGGTAATATATAGCCTTGCAGCTTGTCTCCAGGCTCCATCACAGCATGTCGAATATCCAGCACTTTAACGGCTGCATAATTCCATGCGGCAATATGATCTTCCAACTTCATCTTGCATTTCACTCCGATCCGTTACACAATCTATTTAAATTAATTACATCTTAAACATTGATAATGATTATCAATTAGTATTAGGCAGCTCTTCTATTTTGTCAATCGCTGTTTAGTGATTTCTTTTATAAATGTATTTGAACTAAACAGGAACAATCTCTCAATATTGCATCCCCTATAATTTAGCATTAATATAAAATAATGAGACTTACTGAAAATAGTTAATGAGTGTCGTATTGAGGACTATTGCATTTTCGCAAACTCACTAAGGAGTAGGAGTGTTTTTTATATGTTATAGGGGGAAACGAATATTGGGACCAATGACTGAAGCTGATGCTCTACGTGAATGGTTTACTCTTTCCGGTACAGTGAAAGACATTTATATTATCGAGGTTGATGAGAACAATAAAGTAAGGCGCCAGATCGGACCCACAAAGAAGAAAAAGAAATAAGCTTAGCCTGCAGCAACCTACTATAACTTGATTGAAAAAGAAATAAAACGTAAAAAAGCCCCACCGACCTTTATAGGTTGATGGGGTATTTTATTAAAAAGGAAATTGAGTAAGCGAGAATATTAAGAGTACTATCCCAACAATCGAAGACAGAGCAGCCATTTTATCTTTAGTTTTAAAATAGGTAGCTCCGCCATTAAAAATCAGAGCTCCGCACATCCCCATCATTGTCCAAGACATAATCACTTGATCCTGATCACGGAAAAAAAATATTGCCAGAATGATTGTTGCTGCACTAAATAGAATACCGAACAGCCTTAGTGCTTTCAGCAAAAAATCCCCTCCCGAAATATTATGGGCTAATGAATTTGCAGCTTACTCGATATTACAAGAAAAAATGTAGCCAATGGGCCACAAAGCAAAGAAATTAAAAACCAGTTTAAACCACTTCTATTTTTACCTTGCGCTAACCCGGCATTTATTAATGCTAACGTGCCCCAACCCACAAAATACCCGTTATCCATCACGCACACGACCTTTCAACATCATTTTATAGGAATACGAATATCCAATATAATGGTTTCATCATACATAGATTACCATTCCTATAATAGAATCAGCTGATTATACAGACAAAGATGGTGGAAAAGATAAAATCGTCCTAATTCAAGGTGAAAAGTCGTCCTCCAGTAGTGAACTTATAATTTTTATTAAGGATGATAAAATTGGTTGGGGATATTCGTCTAATGACAAGAATAAAGAACCCTTTAACGAAATGAGAAAATTCTTCAAAGAGCCTGTAAATAACACATCTGATTCAGGTACAACTGAACAGTCTCCTGAAGCGACACTTAAAGAAATTAGTAATTTTGTCATTTCAGATATTTGGAATGTTGGATTTGTTGATATCAGTTGGTATGCAAGTTCAGGAACTAGCTCTACAGGTGAAGCCATAGATATAGATTTTACAATTGAACAATTAGGAAAAGCGATGAGTACAAAATTAGAATACGATAATTACATCAACAACCTGGATGCAAAATACGATTCAATTAAAAACATCTGGTCTAAGCTCTCTGGTGAGATTGATCGTATGTACAAGCAAATCCAAGATACTCCTCCTATAGCAAATGATGCTACCACTAAATTAGATACAGGAATATTCAATCAGTACCAGGATGCTTTTAGTGATGAGGTAGATAAATTATCCAATTCTTAGATAAAAATAAATCCCTGCCAACCCCTCAGGTTGCAGGGATTTGTTATACATGCTGAAATTTCAACAACTACTTTATTCTTGTGGCGATAAGCTGGATCGTTTCATCAGAGTCTTTTACAAGACATTTCAAAGTAATGCCCAGTACAAGTGAAAATAAAGAGATCATAAAACAAATGACTGTAATCAGTGCTCCTCTTAAGTCATTTGTGAAATTATAACGCAAGATTTCTGAGAAGCTGCTAGTAGAAAAGAAAATTATAATCAAAATAAAAAACAATCCAAAAACACAAAATAAAATATTTGATATTTTATTAACTCTTTCAAAATAACTCATATATTCAACTCCTCTGATCAAGATAATAATCCACCAAGACATAAACGGTACCGGCAATACCAAAGGATTTGTGAACAACCCAAGAGAAAGGAAAAATTATAATTGGGTAAAGAACGGCTGAAAAAAGAAATGCTAAGAAAATAAAAACAAACCCTATATTTTGAACCCCATAGTATTCAGCCGTGCTGATTTTATTTCCTTTCCATAGCTCTAATCCAAAAGTGGCCAAGGTGAATAAAATCGTCGAAACAAACCATAACATGATATGCTTAACTACACGCAAAGTAATCCCACCAATTTCAAGCTTTATATATCAGCCGTTTCATTCATAAGTTCTATTGTTAAATCTGCTTCCAATAATCATCTAGCACTTGGTTCTATTGAAGTTAAAAAAGGTTTTTGCCCTATTCTACTATTATAGGAAACAAAGTACTCCTCATTTATATTAATCAACTTAAATATTCCTTTTGGGATTGTGACTGTAGTTTGATCACCGCTCATATTTTGTACTACTATTTCTCTTTTATCTACTGACACTACATTAACAACAGCAGATGTACCTGCCATCAAAAGGTACCATATTATAAATAAAAATATGATCAAAGGAAGAAAAGAGAAGATTTTACGATTATTCATATCTATCACCTCAGAGTAAGGATCATATAATAGACATGATAGTTACCTCCTATCCATTCCCGAACAATTCTTGTATATATTTTTCCGACATATATTCTCTAAACTCTTTATCTAATAAGTATATTTCATCTTGTTTTATCCACTGGTAGTTAAAAACAGTTCCACAGTCATCTCCTTCACCCTCTCCAGTGAATCTCCACTTTTCAGGTAATCTTGTTTCTGGAATCAGAAGATAGTCATGTCTTTCAACATTTGCTTCTATATAATCCTTATAATAATATTGTGTTCCTATTTTCTTTACTAATTTAAATTGTTTAAGTCCACTTTCTTCTTGAATTTCCCTGAATAAGGCTTCTTCTTCTGTTTCCCCGGCATCGACATTACCACCTACTAATCTAAAGGGTACTTCTGGTACATTCAGATAAACTAATAAGGTTTTTTCTCCAACTTCATTGACTTGCAAAATAAAACCGTATACCTTCTTTCTAATCGGTTTCCCTATCTTCATTCATCGTGTCCCCCTATTTAGCTTCTTATTAACGATAATAAAAAAGTATTTGATCATTGATCAAATACTCCTCGCGTACGGTATTATGAAATATATACTCCCTTGAGGTCATCAAGTTATACTAGTCGAACATACCATAAATTTACTTTATTGTATTCTGAAAACCTAAATTAAACAAGAGTAACTCTTGTTTTTAGTCCATACACTTGACAGAATACTTCCTCACACTCACTCCGCTTCTGTTTAGCACATTACAATCTATTGTGCATTTTATATAGAGAAGCTTAATAGAAAGGGGTGACTCAGAATGGCAACTCGTCAACCTGATTTAGTGTTGATCACTTGGAGCAAAAATCCTTTGGTTCGTGGCTCTGCGCGTAGGATTATTTCTGTCCGCATCATTGGAAATGCTGAGCCTTGTCGACCTAGCTTAAGACCCAACGGGCTACTTGACACCGCCTTAGCTTGTTTATTAGATAATGACGTTGGTTTTAAAGTGGTATTTCGTAAAAAAACTTCAAGGATTAGCGGCTATTTGCTGCTACAACGCCATTAATATTTTTAAGGGGCAGTTAAGTTGCTGCTCTTTTTTTAGCGTTAAATAGAATCTGAATCTGATTGAAATTAGGTGAGTCCATGAACTTACAAGATGTAAAAAAGAGCTATGATTTAATTGTAAGCTTAGGTATGTCTTGTGCTCCTGCTATAAATATGCAAAGAAATAACCTGAGAACATTCTCCATGCCTCTCGACTGGATGATTTCTTATTCATTAACTGATGTAAACAGACTTTATAAAAATAGATTTCAGAATTTCATGGAGTTAACAAATCTGCAAATGCTCGAGGAGACACATTTTTTTCTAGAGGATGGCGTACCTGCTTATCCTAATGGGAACAAAAATGCTTTAGTGAAATCATATTTTATTCAGGATACCTTTTATAACATTATCTCGGTACATGATTTTCCAATCACCTTGGGTAAGCATTGGTCTACGACCTATCCATCTTATAAAGCAAAGCTGGATCTACGAATTAAGAGATTTTGGGACAAATTACTATGCAGTAAAAAAATTCTATTCATTAGATGGTTCGCCACATACGAACAGGCTGTAGAGCTACAAGCGATTTTGTCTGATATATTAAAGCCGAACGAATTCACTGTCCTTATCCTTTATCCCGTTCGTGAATTAACATCAGTACGAGAAATCCATTGGAATATTAATCATATTTGTGTGTTAGAATTTCCTGATGATATGAACGATTATGCTAGCTGGGATTATATTTTGAAAGATATACAAGTAACGAGCGATTAATTTATCTCTTATTAAAAAATGACCCTCTCATGGGTCATTAATGTTGACGGCTTCGGTCCATCAAATGATTAATCATTTCTTGCGCAGCAAAAACATATGGGTTCAGATATAACCTACTGATACTTACAAATATAGCAATAGGGTTACTGACTCCAAAATCACTTTGGCTCCAAAGTGATTTTGGATTTATAAGTTCAGGCTCAACAAGATCATACTTTTCCATCAGCCTTTCCTTTGTTCCACTATCCATTACAGCTCCGTTTTCTTTATCCGCAAAAACTGCTCCTGATGAAAAACACGCCATGATCATTACAAAGGAAATGATGAGTATTGCTAGTTTCTTTTTACGCATAATACAGCTCCTAATTCTTTCTATGTTCTATACTAAACTCTAAACCTTATACCAACTCAAATATTTCTCGGGTAATCGCAGGAAATCTATGTATTCGACAATCTTGATCATATGTAGATAATATTCTATGCATTAAATGGAATAAATAGGTTCAAAATCTATAATACACCTTACTCCATATAAAAACAAAAGCACCCCACAGCTAAAATTAGTAGGGTACTTTGTATTTGTATGATTCGCTGATATTTTACTATATCCATATTCGGCAGAGTATTTTTATGGGGTTGGAGTTCCTCCGTTGGCATTTAGCGTTTCGCCACTGATATAGCTTGATTCCTGGCTAGCAAGAAATACATATGCCGGAGCCATCTCTGCAGGCTGTCCCGGACGACCTAGTGGTGTGTTCGCACCGAACTCCTTCAGCACCTCTTCCGGTTGTCCACCCACCACTTGAAGAGGTGTCCATACAGGACCTGGAGCCACTACATTAACTCGAATCCCCTTATCAGCGACTTGCTGGGCGAGAGATTTACTGAATGTATTGATAGCAGCCTTGGTCGTCGCGTAGTCCAATAGAATCGGCGAGGGGTTATAGGCTTGGATGGAAGAAGTGTTGATGATGGTGCTGCCTGGTTGCATATGCTTCACTGCCGCTTTGCACAGCCAGAACATGGCATACACATTCGTCTTAAAGGTATCGTCAAAATGCTTGGTAGTAAGATCAGCAATATCGGGGACGAATTGCTGCTTGCCCGCGATATTGGCTAAAATATCAATTCCTCCTAGCTGCTTAACCGCAGTATCGACGAGCTGTTCACAGTATTCCTCATCTTTTAGATCACCTGGAATGGCGATTGCGGTACGTCCTGCTTCCTGCACCAGCTTGAGAACCTCTTTAGCATCTTCTTCTTCCTCCGGCATGTAGGATAAAACAATATCTGCGCCTTCACGAGCAAAAGCAATCGCAACGGCACGACCTATCCCGCTGTCCGCCCCTGTAACAATCGCTTTTCGACCTGTCAGTCGTCCGGTGCCTTGATAGGTATCTTCACCTGTATCAGGTACGGGATTCATCTTCTTCTGGAGCCCCGGCTCTTGTTGCTGCTGTTGAAATTCAGGTCCTGCCTTGATGTACTGAGTGGTAGGATCTTGCATCGTATATTGGTTAGACATCGATCAATTCCTCCTTTATTTTTAGAAAACCATTTTTATTTAACGAACTCTTTGTTATGTAAACACAACAGTACACCGCTAAACATACCTCATCGATAGCACAGTTCTGAATATTTCCACAAAAATACCCCAACAACCTGATAAGGTGCTAGGGTATCTCATACTCTAAGTATCATTGATCATTTAATGGCCTTAAATTTCCTCAGACCTGTCTGGAACCGACTCATAACGAGTACGTATTTCATGATTTTTAGCGTAGATATATAAATCTAAAGCCACTATTCCTCTACGTGTCAATTTTACAAGCAGGACGAAAAAGTAGATTCCCAAGCCAATGGATATCATCCAAATTAAAAAGAACAAAACACCTACTCCCCCTCCGAAAAAAAGACCTGTGTGTTCCATACGATTTATCCGCTCCTTAGGAAATTCCATTTTTTATCAGTCTATATTACATAAGATTAAATAAATATATGGAAACTCACACATGAATCGGGACACCCTCCACACAGTTTCGCGTATACATTACATAAAGGAGTGATAAATCATGGGCTTTTTTATTTTCCTCTTTGTTCTGTTAGCGCTACTTAACATCTTTTTCCCACGATTCGGATGGTACATGAGATACGGTTGGATGATCAAAGGCGACGTTGAGCCGAGTGAGGCTTATTTATTAATGACCCGCGTCAGCAGTATAGTGGCACTTATTGTCCTCTTTTTTATCTGGTCTAGCTTCTGACTTATCCTAACGCTCTTAATACATCCTCAATCTTGCGCTGATGCGACAATACGCCGTAATTCATCCAGGCCATAAAATCCACCTCATATACGCAACCGTTACGCACAGCAGGCAAGCTGCACCAGAGTTGTGTATCCAGCAGTTCCCGTCCTCCCCCTTCAAGCTGATCAAAGGTAATAAACAAATGGTCCGCAGTCAGATTGGCAAGCTCTTCTTTTGTCAGGTTCACCCGATTCTTTCCACGGGTCAACTTCCGAACCAAGCTATGGGGCTGCAAGCCCAAATCATGATGAAGCACACTTCCTGTATATCCCAAATGCTCACATCCATAAAGAGTGATTCCATAGGCTGATATTCTTAAACAAGCTATGGTCTGACTATGGACGGAACGGGTAAGCAGCTGCTTGGCTTGCTGTGCCCGATGCTCATAATTGCCGATCACTTCCTGGACACGCTCCGTTCTGCCAAAGACCGCTGCTGCAGAATATAATGTGGCACGCCAATCCTCTTGATGAACAGGCAGCTTGAACAACGGAGCGATCCGGCTGCACTCCTCCAGATGCCAGCGATGAAAGCCATTATCCAGCAAGATCAATTCGGGCGTATACCGGGAGAGCTCCTGCCAATTACGAGTCGAAATATCTACCGCAGGCACATCATGGAGAGCCAGGTACTCTTGCTTCCCCCACTCAGCGTGAGAATATTGCGCCACAGGAGTAATATCTAGAGCCAGCAGATAATCTTCCAAAAAAGGAGCGAACACCCTCATTCCATCCTGATGGAAGCTTCTGTATTGGCCGGGCGTAACACCAACCGATCTTTTAAAACGCCGATTAAAATAATACTCATTGCTGTACCCGACGGATAACGCGATTTCATGTAAGCGGTCATTCGTGAGCAGCAACTGCTGCTGCGCCCTTTCGATACGAAGCCCGTTCAAATGCTCCAAGGGAATCCGCCCTGTCACTTCTTTAAAGGTTTGTGTGTAGCGCGCACGTGTAATGCCTGCAACTTCAGCCAGTTGATCGACGGTTACAGCTTGATTATAATGTTCCTCCATATAGTGAATGGAACGCTGGATTGCCTCATGATCACCTGTGATCTGAACGACAGAGGAATTTGCACGCATGATTAACAGCAGCAGCTCCTGAAAGCGCGTATGGCCTGCGAACCATTCGATCTCATCTGTGCTTCTACGGCTATTGTAGATAGCCTCTAGCAATAATTTACATTGTGAAAAGGGTCTACAGCTTAACAACCCAGATCGAAGGATGTCCTCTTTAGTCCTTCTTTCTATTTCACTCTGCCTGTTTTCCCCGGTTTCGATGATTTCAAAAGTAAGCCGATAAAAGCTAAGCCCCCGCTCCTCGGCATTGATTTTGCTTAATAACCCAGGTTCGAACAAGAACCCAGTACCTTTTTCCAGTGGAAACTGCCTCGACTCAGCCTCAACGTACCCCTGTCCTTCCGATACAATGAGTAGCGTATGATCCTGAAATACTTCACTCTGTCCGCTTACTGACAGGGATTGGGTCTCTATATTTATCAAGCTATAGAATAGCTTCCTTCTATTGCTGTCTTGCAAATCTTTTGCCATTCTCCCGCCCCCAATTGAGAATCATTTTCATTCACTTCAGTGTAAAACAAAAAAGAAGGTCTATCAAGGGTGCTGATAGACCTTCTTTTTGCTATTCCTTCAAGGCGGCTGCCGTTTATTTCACCATAGCTTCCAGCAGGTCATCAAGCTTCATCGAATTGGCTGTGATGGCACCAGTCTGCCAATGGGAACGTTCCATTCTATAAACATTCCCGTTCTTCACTGCGGGCAGGCTCTTCCACAGCGGCCCATCAAGAATTTGGATCGCTTCCTGATTCCCTTCAGTATCCCAGCCCCCGTTGTCAGGGAATACGATGATATGATCCGCTTCGAGCTGAGGAATAAGCTCTTCGGAAATAATAGATTGATATTCGGTCATTTCTGCAGCCATAGGCACGGGTGTCAGGCCAAATTGAGAATAAATCACACCGATAAAACGGTTTTTAACACCGAACAAAGCAAAGGTCTTATCCGCTACGTTGAGCCGGATCACTGCTACTTTTTCTTGCCCCAGAGCTTGTTGCAGTTTAGCTTTTCCATCTGCCACTTTCTGATCATACTCGGCGAGTACAGCCTCAGCCTTCTCCGGAATACCGAGCGCATCTGCAATCGCTGTAAGCACTTGTCTTGAGTCCTGCAGCGCCGCCTCAGGGAGACGATACGTTGGTGCTATCTTGGAATATTGTTCATACCTCGCCGCATCCGCGCCTCCGTCCGCAATAATCAAGTCAGGGTCTTTCTCCAATAACGCTTCCAAGCTTCCGGTAATATCAAATTCTGGCACATCAAGATTTAAGTAATCCTGTTTGCCCCAGCTTGGATGATACCACTGAACCACCGGGGTAATCCCCAATGCCTTCAAATAATCTTCAAGGTAAATCCCGGCCACCCGTTTAGGGTTGACTGGAATCTCAACATCTCCGAATTCCCCTGTAATCGTCCGAGTTGCAACCTCTTCCGAAGCATTTCCACTTCCTTCGCTCGGTGTGCTGCTAGCTGAGGTTGATTCCTCTGCATTCTCTGTTTTAGCAACATTATCTTTCGTAGTATTGCTATTCGTTCCGCATGCCGCCAGCGCGGTCAATGCCATAATAAGTACTGCTGACCATAAAAACTTCCGACCCCATCTTACCATTATCCCTTCACTCCAATGCTATATTTTCATTGATTATCATTCTCAATAATCATTATCACAATAGTAGCATGACTTTTATAGCTTTCAATGCACTTTCTCCGCAAAAATCTTATACAAACTATTAACTAGTTTCTTCCCTTCCTCACAAATTTCTTTTTATTTACGATTGATTTATACCATGCTTTCGCTTACAATAAACTCATAAACGCGCGTTTATGAAAAGAGGGGAAACATGCGCAGCGAAGACATAGCTAAGTTGGCCGGGGTTTCCCGAAGTACGGTATCCCGCGTGATCAACAATTATTCTAACGTCCCTGAAGAGACCCGGGCCAAAGTGCTGCGGGTGATTGAGCAACATCAGTACGAACCGAACAGCTTTGCAAGGGCTTTAGCCGGTAAGAAGACCGATACGATCGGACTCTTCGCCATCAGTATGAACGAGAAGGAGAATACTACCCGAATTTATCAAAACAATTACTTTGCTCCATTCGTTGATGCCGTAGTCGACACCTCGAATGCCCGCGGATGTTATGTACTGATTCATACGGTGTACTCTCCCGACGATTTCATCAAGGTAAAGCAAGCTTTTCTCCAAAAACGGATTGACGGCGGTATCATTGTCGGCACTCAAAAGGATATTAATATCGTCCGAGAAATGGTAGGGCTCGACTCTCCTCTCGTATTAATTGATTATGATATTTCTGAGATTATGTCGGAGCATCTGGACCGCAATCATCTGGCCATTGTGAACTCCAAAGATTACGAGGGCACCACAGAAGCAATTGAATATTTGATCTCTCTGGGTCATCAAGAGATTGGCATCATCTGTGGTCAAATGAATACGTACTCTGGACGAGAGCGTTATACGGCTTATGAAGATACACTGAAGAAACATGGCCTGCCTGTAAATGAGAGATTTATTCTGAAAGGTGATTTTCTGAAAGAGACTGCTTATGAAGAGGTCAAGAAGCTTCTTGCTTCTGGAGGATCTTTGCCAACGGCCTTCTTCTCCTCCAACGATGATATGGCTATATCAGCGATGGAAGCGTTCTCCGAGCACGGAATCATTATCCCTGAGGATATCTCCATTGCCGGATTTGATGACATTCAGCTAGCATCCCGTATCCAGCCTAAGCTGACCTCTGTACGCTTGCCGATCTATGAAATGTCTAAGGCTGCAGTTGAAAAAGTAATCGAGCTGTGTGATTCACAGCAACCTACGTTCAGCACGATCAGCTTTCCAGCTCGTTTAGTGGAGAGAGATTCCTGTCAACCGCCGAAGAAATAGCTTAGGATCAATTCTTCACTGAAGAAATCTACATATTTTTTCGTGAAGCTGCTATGATTCGGTATCGATGATTGAAGTTACTGTTTAATTATCCTGCTTGAAGCCAATGAAAAAAACTCCCTTCCCTCGAGGGAATTTTTTCTGAAACTTATAAACGCGCGTTCACAATCGAAAGGAGACTTTCTCACATGAAATTCGGTACCTTTGACGACACTCGTAAAGAGTATGTAATTAACACACCTAAAACCCCTTACCCTTGGATTAACTATCTTGGTAATGAGCAATTTTTCGGACTTATTTCTAATACAGCTGGTGGTTACACCTTTTATAGAGACGCTCGTCTCAGAAGATTGACCCGCTACCGTTACAACAATATCCCACTGGATACTGGCGGCCGCTACTACTATCTTTATGACGATGGTGATTTCTGGACCCCAGGCTGGATGCCCGTAAAACGCGATCTCGACTTCTACGAATGCCGTCACGGTCTTGGTTACACTTCCATTACTGGCGAACGGAACGGAATTTCTGTGAACCAGCTTGCTTTTGTACCTATGGGTCATAATGCTGAAGTTCATCGTCTTATCGTGAAGAACACTGGCTCCGCTAAAAAGTCCGTGAAACTGTTCTCTTTTGCCGAATTCTGTCTCTGGAATGCACAAGATGATATGACCAACTTCCAACGCAATCTCAGCACTGGTGAGGTTGAAGTGAAGGATTCCGTTATCTATCACAAAACAGAATATCGTGAGCGCAGAAATCACTATGCTTTTTACTCCGTAAATAAAGAAATCGCTGGTTTCGATACGGATCGTGAAGCTTTCGTAGGGATGTACAACGGTCTGGAAAGCCCGCAAGCTGTAGTTGCAGGTGAACCTACTAACTCCGTAGCTAGCGGCTGGTCCCCTATCGGATCACATGCACTGAACATTACGCTTGAACCAGGCGAAGAACAAAGCTTCATCTTTGTGCTCGGCTACATCGAGAACCCTGAAGAAGATAAATGGGAATCCCTGAACGTAATCAACAAAAAACCAGCAGAAGCTATGATCGCGCAATTTGCTACAGATGCTCAAGTAGACGCTGCACTCGCTGCACTTGCTGCTCACTGGGATAATCTGCTGTCTAAGTATCAAATCCAATGCGGCGACGAGAAACTGGATCGCATGGTTAACATCTGGAATCCATATCAATGTATGGTTACCTTCAACATGTCCCGTTCGGCTTCCTACTTTGAATCTGGTATTGGCCGTGGTATGGGCTTCCGCGACTCCAACCAAGACTTGCTCGGATTTGTGCACCAAATCCCTGAACGTGCTAAAGAACGTATTCTTGATATCGCAGCTACTCAATTTGAAGATGGCAGTGCCTATCACCAATACCAACCGCTCACTAAAAAAGGTAACAACGAAGTCGGCACCGGCTTTAACGATGATCCGCTTTGGTTGATCCTAGGAACGGCTGCTTACATTAAAGAAACTGGCGACACTTCGATTCTTGATGAGCAGGTTCCTTTTGACAGCGATCCGGATAACACCGCTACTCTGTTTGAGCACTTGAAACGTTCCTTTGAGCATGTAACTAACAATCTCGGACCTCACGGCTTGCCACTGATCGGGCGCGCAGACTGGAACGACTGTTTGAACCTCAACTGCTTCTCTACTGAGCCGGGTGAATCCTTCCAAACTACTGCCAACATCGAAGGCCGCGTTGCGGAATCCGTATTTATCGCAGGCTTGTTCGTCTTCGTTGGACCGGACTATACTGAAATCTGCCGGATGCGTGGACTTAACGATGTAGCTGTGGATGCTGAAGCTAAGATTGACAACATGCGTGAAATCACACTGACGCACGGCTTCGATGGCGATTGGTTCCTGCGCGCTTATGATCACTATGGCGACAAGATTGGTTCCAAAGAAAACGAAGAAGGTAAAATCTTCATCGAACCACAAGGTATCTGTGTTATGGCTGGTATCGGTGTGGAAGATGGCCAAGCCGAAAAAGCGCTGTCTTCTGTTCAAGAGCATTTGGATACTAAATACGGTATCGTATTGCAACAGCCACCCTATTCCAAGTACTATCTGAACCTCGGTGAAATTTCTACGTACCCTCCGGGCTACAAAGAAAATGCCGGTATATTCTGCCATAATAACCCTTGGATCATGATCGCTGAAACTGTCCTTGGACATGGCGACAGAGCGTTTGAAATTTACGCAAAAATTGCTCCTGCTTACCTGGAGGATATCAGCGAAATTCACCGCACAGAGCCTTATGTCTACTCCCAAATGATCGCAGGGAAAGATGCCGTTCGTCACGGGGAAGCTAAAAACTCCTGGTTGACTGGTACTGCGGCTTGGAACTATGTAGCGATCACTCAATCGATCCTTGGTATTCAAGCCGATTTCAATGGTCTGAAGATCGATCCTTGTATTCCTACAGAGTGGGACAGCTTTGAAATCACACGTGTCTTCCGTGGAGATACTTACGTGATTCAAATCCAGAACCCGAACCATGTCTCCAAAGGTGTAGCTAGTCTTACCCTGGATGGCGTAGCTGTAGAAGGTAACATCATCGCTCCTGTTGGAGATGGCGCTGTTCACCAAGTAGTTGTACAACTGGGTTAATGCTTTTATTTAAAAAATCCGCTCAACCGTTCGTTTGAACGATTAAGCGGATCTAAACTAAACACTAGATGACTCCTGAGCTCTTCAGGGGTCATCTTTTTTTACCCTTCAACAACATCTGCTCTTAACTCACTCGCAACCTCAAGCATTCTCGGGATTACAGCTTCATTGCTGCCAGACACGTAAATATCCCCTTGATAATGTCTAAATGGGATTGTAGCATCACCAAAGCTCCACATAAAGAAATCTCCTTCAATGGTCATCGTAGTGGCGCCTGCTACTGTAAAAACGGATGTATAGGTGAAATCAGGTTTGGACGCGAAATACTGCTTGCACTCTTCTAAAGATATCGTTTGTGCCGAATCTCCATCATTCTGCATAGCTCTCGTAATTCGATAACGTTTGCTCATTGTGATGCCTCCAATATGTTCTGTAAAATAATCAACTACCTTGTCCCGATCAAATATAGCATACAATAAAGCTTACAATAAAGCGTAAATTCCAGCTATCCGAAACCATCCGATATGGCGAAAAAACCTGCAAAAGTACATTATTCTAGGATGAACATGCGCAGAGGGCGTAACGTGTCTACCTACCTCTTCATCAAAAAAAGGGACAGGCTGTAAAATACGGCCGCCCCGATCAGTGAATACTGTTAAACAGTAACCAGTCTCGCTATCTTTGCCTACCTATCTCTTACAGATTATCTTCCGGAATCCATACCTTCATTTCGCCACTGCCACGATTTCCCCATAAGTAATATGGAATAGCCTTAACCTTAACAGGTTGAAGGGGTGCTTTCTTTCTGCTGTAAAGTCCACCACTCCAGCCCTCTTGATCTACACGTAGTCCATCTGCCTCGACAACAACAGTACCACCAAGCAAAGTGTCATCAAAAACCGCAGTGAGTTTACTGTCTTCTATTAAAGAAATAGAGCTTAAAGGCTCACCATTATCGATACTTTCAAGGCAATACACAAGCGGTCCGCGTTGAATCGTTACTTTTTGTGCATCTGCACGCAAATTGGGATGAGCGTAAATGCGATGTGCCTCCATTGGGTCATTCACTTCGATTATGTCTCCTGCTCTCCACATTCTCCGAATAACGAGGTATCCCTGCTCCATGTTCTCAGCAGTATTCAGCGCTTCCCCATTGACTCTGATCTCCATTCCCAGACTCCACGATGGAATCCGCAAAGCAATCCCGAACTCCGCATCTACTTCAGGATTAATCTTCATTGACACTGTGCCTTCCCATGGATAGTTGCTCTCTTGATGAATCGTAACATCCGTTCCACTCAGCTTAGTGTTTAGCTCACTTCCAATATACAAATTCGTATAAAGTGTATCGCCATGAACCGTGTAAATATATTGATTGAGCGAAGTCAGTAGACGTGCCACATTCGGAGGGCAGCAGGCGCAGCCAAACCAGCCTTGACGCTCAGACTTCACATGATGTTTCTCGGGGTTGCAACTGCATGCCTGAGGCCACACTTCCAGTGGGTTCACATAAAAATAGTGCTTGCCATCCTGTGCCATCGAGCCCAGCACATTGTTGTAAAGCGCCCGCTCCATGACATCGGCATAACGTGCATCCGGTGACATTCTCAGCATACGCTGTGCAAAAAAGATCAGCCCAATAGAAGCACAAGTCTCTGCGTACACCGAATCGTTTGGCAGATCATAATCAAAGGTGAACGCCTCACCTCTATGTGTAGAGCCGATCCCGCCTGTAATGTACATTTGCTTGTTCGTAATGTTATTCCACAGTCTCTCGCATGCTTCACGGAGTGATTCATCTCCCGTAATAGCGGCAAGATCAGCCATAGCAGTATACATATAAACCGCACGTACAGCATGGCCTACAGCCACCTCCTGCTCTCTTACTGGAAGATGACTCTGGTAATATTTCAAATCAAGAACTTCCTTCCGACCTGTGAAAAAATTGATGCCACCCAAATTATCCCATTGTTCCTTTAAGAAATTGGGTTGTTGACCCCGCTCATTAATAAAAAAGCTGCTGAGCTTCAAATATCGTTCCTCACCTGTCAATTGATACAGCTTAACGAGCGCGAGTTCAATCTCCTGATGGCCATCATATCCCCGCAATTTGCCTTCTTCTGGTCCAAATATAGAATCGATATGATCGACCATCCGGCACATGATGTCGAGCAGTTTTCTTTTGCCAGTAGCTTCATAGTAAGAAACGGCAGCCTCAATGAAATGTCCAGCACAGTACAGCTCATGACAATCGTTCAGATTGGTCCAGCGTTTACCCGGTTCTTTTATCGTAAAATAAGTATTTAAGTATCCATCTTCCTGCTGGGCCTCGCCAATGAGGTCAATCACTTCATCCGCTTGACACTCTAGCTCAGGATCACGTGTGATGCTTAAGGAATAACCAACAGCCTCCAGCCACTTAGCCACATCACTATCTTGAAATACCCAGCCGTAAAACTCGCCTGTCTTCCGGCCAGCAGCAATCTCAAAATTAGCAATGGCATGACTGGGTTCAGCTCCTGGTGCTCTATCATGCAATGCTTCATATTGATAGGGGATAACAACGTCCTGGACCAGCCTAACGTATCTGCCCCAGAATTCATCTTGAATGGTAACAGTTTGATCTTTTACAACTTCTTGATCTTGTATATTTTTGTTCATCATCATCTTCCCCTCAGCCTTATTTCATACTCGCTAATTGTAATTATAGGGGGTAGAATAGATTAAAAATACAATCAGAAGCAACCCCTTTTTTGTACTATTTCACACTTTAGAAAGGAGGGATAATTACAAAATGGACCCTTCATGTATACATTTCGCTGCGCCGCCATTTCCTTATTTTCTAGAATGCAATCGCACGGTTTATCAACCAGGAGATCAGCATCCTAGTAGAAGCCATATTGGGGTATTTGATCTACTTATTGTAGAACAAGGCTGTCTATTTATCGGTGAAGAACATAATCAATGGGAGGTTTCCGCGGGACATACTCTACTTCTGCTACCTGATCGCTATCATTATTCCGTTAAGGCATGCGAAGAGACCACTTCATTCATATGGATTCATTTTCATACCCTCGCAGTTTGGTCCATTTCTGAGGGTGATCCCGTGTATATTAACCGTGAGACACATTTTCGGCAGTTTCTTACTCATCCGTATACCATTCGAGTGTCACAGTTCGGCCCCCTCCCTGACCCTTTTGAACGGAGCGGACAAGCCGAGATGCTATTACAGCTGTCTACGGGTCGGCGTTCCAGCGCAGTTTGGCAGCAGCAACGGATATTTGAAGAAATGCTGCGGATGATGGATCTAGCACAGCATGATACATCAGAAAGTCATGCGGTGGAAATCGCAGAGCAGACAGAGACTTATATCCGTAATCATTATACGGAGCCTCTCTCCAATGCCTCACTCGCGGACGCACTGCATTTTCACTATAACTACCTTACCCGCTGCATGAAACGAGTATATGAGCTGACTCCAATGGAATATTTGACGGATTACCGCTTGGAGCAAGCCAAGCTATTGCTTCTTAAGACAGAGCTCTCTATAGCCGGAATCGCAGAACGTACCGGCTTCGAGAGCGCCGCCTACTTCTCGCGTCGATTTGCTCAGCAGATTGGAATTTCTCCGCTTCGCTTCCGTAAGCGTTACTCCCGTTAAAAACACAGCCGCATGTCTCAAATTATTGGAAATGTGCGGCTTGTGTTTCATGAGATGCGTTTGCTAATGTGATTGGACAACACTCCGCTTGCTCACGCTTACCTATAACTCAATGTAGATCACTTTGCTCGATCCTCCGAATGTATAAGTAGCTTGATTAAAATGAAATTAACTACGGTGGTCCGATGAGTTGGCTAAGCGTAAACGGACAATCGCTACGTAAGGAAGGATGTTGTTGTTTGTTTGTTTGGTTTGTTTGGTTTGTTTGGTTTGATGGTTTGGAAGCCGGATTCATAATCAGGTTTTTTTGTTCAACTGCAATTTTTTGGAAGTGACAAGCATATTTATAGACATGCCTTTAATGTGGAGATGTTAAATATGCGGCCATTAAGATACCTTATCATTCTTTTAGGAAGCTTACTCGTTGCTGCGGGAACTAATTTTTTTCTCGTACCATATAAAATCCTGGATGGGGGAATAATAGGGATAGCCCTCATTATTAATTATTTATCCGACGCTAAAATTGGCGTAGCTATAATTCTCTGCAGCTTCCCTATCTTTCTGCTCGCTTGGTTAAAGGAACGCGATATCTTTTACAACAGTGTACTCGGCCTATTGATTTCATCCTTTCTGATCGAGCTTCTCGGTCCTTTCCAATATCACTTTCTGTATTATTTTGAGTTTGGTTCCATTTCTAGCGCCATTATTGGCGGTTTTTTGATGGGAACGGGACTTGGGATTATGCTGCGGTTTAAAGCAAGTACGGGTGGCACCGATCTGCTCGCACAATTTATAAAAAGGTATGTCCCGCTAAATCTTGGACTCATCATTTTTTTGACGGACTTCATTATTATCGGGGCTGGAGGTATTCTGATTTCCAAGGAAACCTTCTTCCACTCCATCCTCACGATTATCTCTGGGGGTGTGGCTACAGGTCTGTGCACCCTTGAAACTAAAAATAAATGGAAGAAAATATGAATATACACGATCATATGTTCGTATTATAATAATGAGATAAAATATAAGGTACCTCTACCTCACCTGGAGCGTGTGAACCTATGAATAAAGAGCGTGTCGTTATGCTATCTGATTGTCAAAGCTTCTATGCCTCCGTAGAAAAAGCCTCTAATCCGCTGTACAGCAATAAGCCGCTGATCGTTGCTGGAGACCCAGCTAGACGGAGCGGTATTGTGCTGGCTGCCTGCCCTATAGCCAAATCCTATGGCATTACTACCGCCGAGACGTTGAAGGAAGCGCTGGCAAAATGCCCCGAAGTCATCGTGGTCAGACCACATATGCAGCAATATATCGATGTCTCCTCTCAAATCACAGATATTCTACGTAAGTTTAGCGACCAGGTAGAGCCCTATTCTATCGATGAACAGTTTATTGATGTCAGCGGTAGCCTCAGCTTATTTGGCAGTCCAAGGGAAATCGCTGCCGCCATTCAGGATCTAATTCGTAGAAACACAGGTGTGCGTGCGCGCATCGGCATAGGATATTCCAAGGTTACCGCCAAAATGGCTTGCGACCTGTGGGCCAAGAAGAACGCGGATGGTATATTCACCCTCGCTCACGAGGAGCTTCCGAATATGCTCTGGCCCCTCCCTATTAGCGAGCTGTTCATGGTTGGTCGCCGTATGTCCGCCCACTTCCAGAGTATGGGTATTTCAACAATTGGCCATTTAGCGCAGATGCCGCTAAGCGAGCTAAAATGGCGCATGCGGGAGAAATTCCACAAAAAATGCGATATCGACGCCGAGCTATATTGGCGGATAGCCAATGGCATCGATGACAGCCCCGTGAGCCCAAGCACCTATGAAGTCGCACCCAAAAGTGTCGGGCACCAAATGACGCTTCCACGGGATTACAATAAGCTGCAAGATATTAAGACCATCATTCTTGAGCTATCTGAGCTTGTATGTAGACGTTGCCGCAAATTGTTAATGCATGGTGCAGTCGTGTCTATCGGCTGCCAAGGTGCCAGCTTTGATGACCCAACAGGCTTCTCAAGACAGACTACAATGAGCGATCCTACAAATGCCACCCTGCTGGTAAATGAGGCAGCTCTTTCTCTCTTCAAACTCCACTGGGACGGTCAGCCTGTGCGTAGAATCCACTTAAGCCTGTCCAGTCTATCTGACGAAAGCCAGTACCAGCTAACCCTATTTGAGTCTCGCCCTCGCTATCGAGAACTCGAACGTGCGACCGATGCCCTCAAGAATAAATACGGGGAGACGATCATTGGGCGAGCAGCTTCTTTTACAGATGCCGGGCAGCTTAAGGACAGATCTGGAAAGATTGGCGGACACTATAAATAAAAACTATATTAAAATACACACCATATCGTTTATAATGCTATATTGGGGTTGTTATTTTCACGTAGATGAAGCGACAATCGAAATATGTAAACATAGATAATCACATTCCTGAGGAGGACCGGAGAAGTTGGATAGCACGAGCAACACTAACACTACGTATTATGAAATCGTTGATCTCTGTCTTCTTGCTGGCAAGATCATGCTGCAGAATGGTGCAGAAACATCCAGAGTGGAAGATACGATGACACGAATGGCAGGATCTCTCGGGTTCCCAGGAGCACATAGCTATGTGACGCCAACCGTTATTATGTTCACCACAAATAGAATAGAACCTGTTAAGTTATACAGAATTGCGGAGCGGACAACAGATCTGCAGAAGGTATCGGAGGTCAATGACATTTCTCGGCGTCTAAGCGAACGTCAGATTACAGCTGAGGAAGCTCGTGCAAAATTAGGAGAAGTCGATGAAGCCTCACCTGTCTATCCCGTATGGCTGCAGATCTTAGCAGCCGCTCTTACTGGTGCTTGCTTCACCGTTATGTTTAAAGGCAGTTTGTGGGATGCTCTCCCCGCCTTGCCGATTTCCGGACTAGGCTTCGCTGCGGTCATCTATTTGCATCGTTTAGTGCAGACTAAATTCTTTGCAGAGTTTTCTGCTTCCTTCCTGATCGGACTTCTAGCCTTCTGTTCTGTAAAGCTGGGGATAGGTCAAGAGATGGACAAAATCATTATCGGCTCCGTTATGCCTCTAGTACCCGGGCTACTCATTACCAATGCCGTTCGTGATCTGATGGCCGGCCATCTGGTCTCAGGCATATCTAAGGGAGCCGATGCCTTTCTAACTGCATTTGCGATCGGTACAGGTATCGGGCTTGTACTATCACTATTTTAATATCCATGTGAAAGAGGTTAGCCCTTCATGATTTTGCAACTTATAACCAGTTTTATCGCCGCGGCAACCTTCTGTATTCTATTTAATGCGCCTAAGCGCTCACTACTACAGTGTGGTTTTGCCGGAATGGTGGGCTGGATGGTGTATGTGCTTCTTAATGTAGATTTCGGGCCTGTCGTAGCTACGTTTGCAGCTAGTGTAATAGTGGGCATCGTCAGCCAATTTTTCGCGCGATCCTTCAAAATGCCGGTTATTATTTTTAGTGTAGGTGGTATTATCCCGCTTGTTCCGGGTGGTCTCGCTTACGATGCTATGCGTAAATTTGTGGAAGAGGACTATACCCTGGCTGTAGAAATCGCTGTTCGGGCATTAATGCTCTCTGGAGCCATTGCAGCTGGACTCGTACTAAGTGATGTAATTGGACAAATGTTCCGTCGTCGTGCAATCAAATAACAGCATACTTCTTCAAAAAAAAGAAATCGCCTGTTGGTACAATGGTGGTCACCCATCCATCTCCCAAGGAGCGATTTCTTTGTTCATCTCTATGCAAATACTGCTTCAGGGAAGGCTAAAGGCGCACTCGGATGAATACTATTGATGCTAGTGTTCTTGATCCAGGACAGCCCTACAGTACCCTCACCCGCATGAACAGCCACAGCAGGAATATAGGTCATAATCTCAGTTCGTAAGTCAGGTGCCATTGCTTTTATGTCCTCTTCTAGCTTGAGTGCCATCTCTAAATTATTAGAATGCATGATACATACATCACTAACAAGCCCTACATCCTGTTTAAATATCTCCAAAAGCGCCTGTTGCGTCTTCTTCATTGTACGGATTTTCTCCACAACAACGACCTTTCCTTCGTCAAAACGAAGCAGCAAGTTTATGCGCAGCAATTGGCTAAGTACAAATTGTGTTCCAGAAACACGTCCACTGCGATGAAGCTGTGTCAAGCTTGCAGGAATTAAGTAAAAGGACATATTCTCAATAATATTTTCAATCTTCGCTTTAATTTCTAATCCAGTAAAGCCCTTCTTCTGCCAATGTATACCGCGCATGATCATTTCCCGGATCGGATAAGCGCCAACCTTGGCATCAATTCCAATCACATTGGCCTCCGCTATTTCGGCGCCTTGCATCGAAGCATTATAGGTGCCGCTAAGCTCTGACGATAGATGTACAGCGATAATTTCATCGTATTCTTCCTTCAGCCGTTCATATAGCTCAATAAACTCACCTATTGGAGGCTGTGAGCTGCCTACCTTTTCATGCTGGCGCATTTTCTCATAGAAGTCATCAATCGTAATATCTATATTTTCTTTATAACATTCGTTGTTGATAATAATCCGTAACGGAATAATATATACATGATTATTCTTAGCGAACTCCGGATCTATGATACTTGTACTGTCGGTTACCCAGGCAATTGATTTCATGGTCATTTGTCACTTCTCTCTCTCATAAAAAGGAATAGTAGAATGAATGAGGAGACAAGGGCCAAAAATTTCAGACCATTGAATCACACGCTCACCCTGAATAATCAACTTAAGAATTGAACAGCGGTTAAGGACTCCGCGTATTCGTAAATTATACAGGATAACAAGTGTGAATATAGGCAAAACAGGCCGTTCATGCAAATTTTAATTCATTTAATTCAACATTATTCGACATTTTTTCACATTATATATGACGAATATACCTATCCTAATAGCGCCACTTCATGTTATGAAAAAGCTAAACCACAGCAAAAATATCCCCGTCCCCACCCTCACCGTTCTTCCATAAATCAACGCGCGGTAGTTACATTAATAGGTACACTTTACATTTGTAACAGTACGGGGCTAAATTATAATTTGGTCAGATATGGCCCGGCATCTGTCGATGGTCCAACTTTCCCTGTTGGCGGGCTGCGTTCACCTTTATGAAGATTAGTTACCTTCTGCTGTGGTAAATCTTTTTACGGTGTTGTCAAGGATACCGTCCAGTTCTTCTCCTGAATCTTAAAATCCAACTCGCGGTAAGCTTTGGACAGCTCATCCATCTGCTTCTGAATTTGAGCGACATCCACCGTTCTCTGAAAACGAACCTCCGTGCGGCTGTAACGATCCTGAGTAATAGAAGCCTGTTCGAGCAAATCGCTAAACAGCTTCCGTAGCTGTAACATTTTGTCCCGTTCCGCTAGCGCATCGGCGATACTCCAAATCTCATTGAAGGCTACGGATGAATTCGTTCGATTGATCGCTCGGATCAGAATTGTCTGTTCATTCACAGCTCTTTCTAACTCCTGCAAAAGAACTTCAGGTTGTTCAGCCGGCTCCTCACCCTCTTGAACTTTAACGACTCGCTCCAGCCGCTGCTTTAGCTGCGCGATTTTACGGGTTAGATCACTTCGATTCACTAACGCTTCCGCAAGTTTCATATCTGGATTCCCCCTAAAATTTTTTGATAGCTGGCGATATCCAGCCTCCGGCCAAATTTAGAGCCAATCTCCTTAAAGTAAGCACATTGTTCATATCCATTTTTCAGAAAAAGTTGGCAACTGCGCTCATTCTCTGAGCATACAGTAGCCACTAACACATGAAAATCCATCTCGACAGCCTTTTTTTCAATAAAGCGTAAGGCATGCCCTCCTATTCTTTTACCCACACAAGCTGGTTTCAAATACACACTGATCTCCCCAGAGCTATCATAAGCCGGTTTACTCTTATGTCTAGCAATCAGCACATAACCCTGAATGATATTATCCCAGGATAATATCACGTACGATTTGAATCGCGGATCATCATTCATTACGGATTGACGCATTTCGTCCAAACTTAAGGGCTCCGTGTGAAACGATACCGTGGTGTTCAGCACATAGTAGTTATAAATATCAAGGACATCCGCCAAATGCTCTTCCCGAATTTCAGTGAATAACAAGCTTTCTCCCACTACTTTGTTCAGCACAGCTAATCCTCCCAAATCGATGTCTCTAAATGATCTACGAACTTGCGTAATTTACCGGCTAGCTTGCGGTTAATGGTTCCATCCTGATACATCTGCTGCACCTTATCCCGCTGCTCTTGAATGGCTTTTAGCTTCATTTCAAGCTTTTGATCATCAACCAGACCATCCTTTGTCCAGCCTTTCCCTTGCTCAAGACGAGAAATTAGCTGCTCATAACTGCTGGCAACCTTCTCGGCCGCACTTCGGTTGTTCTCGTTCTTACTGACATCAATAGCAGCTATAGCAGCATGGGCCATGGCAATTTTCGCTTCTTTAGCACACTCAGTCCGTTCCAGCATTTGTTGGCTAGCTTCCCCTTCATTCTGTCCTGAGAACATTCCCGCAAACAGCCGTCTAATCTCGGTAATCGATATTCTAATTTGTGAATTTAGACTTCTGGCTAAAAAGACCTCACTATGATCCAAGAATTCTCCCAGCTTCTGAGCCACTGAGGCGGGAATCTCATTGTTCTCCAGCAATCGGTTCAGTTCTTTACGTTCAGCTTGCAGACCTACAATCCTCGCTTCAACACCCAGTCGGCGGAAGTCCTCAAGTACTGGATCATTCGCTTGGTCCTCACGGTTTAGACTATAAACCTTTTCTCTAAATTCACTCAAAGCCGGTTGTGCGGATTCCTTACTTTCTTCTGTCATCATACTTTGCAGCATGGTTAAACCGGCAGCAATAACTTTAGACTTGGCCGCCTGCTCGGCTCCTGTCTCACCTGATTCGGCAACTGGCTCTTCTTTACCTGCTAGGATTGGCAAAAAGATACTTGCGATCAGAAGCGACATTAGAATAACACCTGCGGCGATAAAGATGATTAAGTCACGCTCAGGAAATGGCGATCCATCCCCAAGAAAAAAGGGAATCGAGAATGCACCTGCTAAGGTAACCGCTCCACGTACTCCTGAAATCGTGAGGATTACTAGTGACTTAACAGACGATTCCTCCATTTTTCGCATACGAGATCCTACTAAAGAGAACACGTACACCCATACAAACCGTAGTACAAACAGCAGCACAGTAATGGCTAATACATAACCTACAACTATAAGATTATCCACGGCCGTATCACGGTAGATCACTTCAATAACGTCTGGAATAGATAATCCAAGAATAAGGAAGACCAGACCATTCAATATATAGAGCAGAACAGACCATGTACTAGCAGATACCAGTTGTAGCTTATACTGCGGAGATACGGCACGGTCCTTCTCAACCGCATGAATAATCCCTCCTGCAACCACTGCCAAAATGCCAGATACCCCTATCTCTTCACTGATCAAATAAATAATAAAAGGAGTTAGGATTTGCAGCAGCACATGCACTGTGATATCCTCCATCCCCAATCTGCGAATAATTACGCTTAGCCGAATCAGAAGAAAAGCCAATAATGCCCCAACGATCAACCCGCCTACAGCTATAACTACAAAGCTAATGGAGGCTTTTGGTAAAGAAAACAAACCCGTAACTGCTGCAGCAATGGCAAAGTTAAAGGCAACAAGTCCGGAGGCATCATTCATTAATGATTCGCCCTCTAGAATGCGATGAATACTCTTAGGAAGATGCACCCTTCCAGCGATTGCGCTGACCGCGACCGCATCTGTAGGTGATAAGATCGCTGCCAGCGCAAATGCAGCTGCTAGCGGTATCGTTGGAATCATCCAGTTTATCGAATATCCAGCAATAAGCACCGTAGCAAAAACCAATCCCAGCGCTAGCATTAAGATCGGACCCCGTAAGTTCCATAATTCATTTCTTGGTGTCCGTTTCCCATCATTGAACAAAAGCGGAGCAATGAATAATACGAAAAACAGCTCTGGTTCCAAGGTCATATGTATTCCCAAAGGCATTAACACAACCATTACTCCCAGACCAATTTGAATTAACGGTATTGGCACAAAGGGAATGAATCGGTTTATGATGTTCGATATTGCGATAAGCCCCAGTAGGACGAGTACAACTAGAAATGTCTCCAAACCACATCAGCTCCCATTTTTTATTTGATTATTATACCGTAAAGCTTTGGGCAAGGGAAAAATTTAGAAATAGAAGTTCTCATAATAATGTCCCCTAGAAATTACACAAAAAATACATCAGATGAATATTGACAAAAATATTTATTTATGTTATAATTATAAATTACACTATTGAAATTATATTTTATTTTAAGTATTATATGCATTAGCCTAACGGCATCGCTCTTATCATCAATCACGGAGGGATCTTATGCATATTGCTAGTGGAATAGAAATGTTAGAGATTACAGCACAGGTTATGGGCGGGAGTGACACGATTTACCCCACACTGCTCTGGGATCACAATTCTACTGTACTCGTAGACACTGGATTTCCGGGCCTGCTCCCAAAATTCAAAGAAGCTCTAAAAAAAAATCATGTATCTTGGGAACAACTACGCACCGTAATCATCACACATCAAGATCTAGATCACATCGGGAGCTTACCTGATCTACTGTCAGAAGAATGTCTTGAACTGACAGTTCTGGCTCACGAAATCGAGAAGCCTTATATTGAAGGAGAGCGAATGCTCCTTAAACACACCCCTGAAGCTTTAGCTGCGGCAGAAGCCATGATCCCCCCTCATGTACCAGAAGAATGGCGCCGCGCATTCCTATCCGTGTTATCTCATCCCCCTAAAGGAAAAGTAGATCGAACCATAGTAGACGGGGAAATACTACCTCTTGCCGGTGGAATTGCGATTATCCATACACCAGGACATAGCCCTGGACATCTGAGTCTATACCATCATGATAGCCGTACGCTAATTGCAGCGGATGCTCTTACCGTACAAGGCGGTGAGCTGCACGGCCCAACGCCTTCGGCAACACCTGACATGAAGCAAGCTTTATCCTCTCTGACGAAGTTCGCCGAGTATGAAATTGAAACGGTCATTTGCTATCATGGCGGAATTTATCGCGGAAACGCAAACAAACGGATTGCTGAAATTGCGGAAGCAAGAGAATAAACTGATACAAGAAAGCAGAGCCCTGATCTGGCTCTGCTTTCTTTTTATACATAGTCCCTACTCGTGATACTCACTTATGATTCCGAAACCACTGTAAACCGTTCACGAATATGCTGCGGCTGTTCAATTTCATCTACAATAGCAATCGCATAATCTTCATAGCTGACATAGCTCTCACCCTTGGAATTCACAAGCAGATGATCTTTGCCTTTCACATAAGAACCCGTTCTAGTCCCAATTGCAAAATTAGCGGATGGACTAACGAAAGTCCAAGACAGCGAATCTGTACCTTGCAGGATTTCCAGGTTCTTCCCTTGATTCATAGCCGTTGGCTTGATAAAGTCAGGGAAATCAGGAGTATCTACCACTTTAAGCGTCTTAGCCTCATCTACATATAGACTTCCCGCACCTCCAACTACAATTAATCTTATATTAGGGGCATCCTTTAATGCTTCAATAAGCACATTTCCGGCATCCACATGCAGATGCTCTTGTCCGAACGGTGCTCCAAAAGCATTCACAACAACATCAAAACCCTTCAAATCTTCAGCGGTAAGTGCAAATACATCCTTTTCGATGACCTTTGCCTTACGAGTTGCAACTTTCGATGCATCCCGTACAAAGGCTGTAACTTCATGGCCTCTATCTAACGCTTCCTGAGTGATTCGACTTCCGGCTTTACCACTTGCTCCAACAACTGCGATCTTCATAAGCTTGTCCTCCTGTATATGTTTACGATTTTTTTACTGTAGTATTTATATTAAGGAGCTCCTGAACGATGCTTCGGTCGATATCCAGATCTAACTTTCTCCCCAGTTCGTACATTATTCTTAAACGCACTATTCAAAATGATCGTATGGAAGAAGATTTCATCTCCACATAATGTGTTCTCATAGGCCCTTTTGAATGATTCCAACAACCCTTATCCATTGGTGATTAGTTATTTGGTATGACTTTTCACTATAAGTCTGATTCCAATATTCCACGGATCTTTGAATGTAGGGATTCCATTCTCTTCTACAACGGTGTAACCCGCCTGCTTAACACGCTCCACTACAGACGTACGCTCCGCTTCATTCGGAAGAAGTAAGGTGAAATAATCAATTCCTACTGCATCTGCAGGTGCCACAGGTGCGCCTTGCCCCGCCCATATATTCAATCCAATGTGGTGGTGATACCCACCTGCAGAGATAAACATTGCCGCACTTCCATAATTAGCCACTAGATCAAAACCAAGCAAACCAACGTAGAACTCCTTCGCCTTAGTTAAATTACCCACATGAAAGTGTACATGTCCGATCACCGTTCCAGCTGGAAGCCCGTTCCATTTCAACCCTTCAGAAGCCGCCAACAAACCATCTACATCCACTGGGTCCGTTGTCATCATTACATGCCCTTCCGCATCATACTTCCATGTATCCCTAGGACGATCTCGATAAATTTCGATTCCGTTGTTATCCGGGTCCTGAATATACAGCGCTTCACTCACCAAATGATCTCCCTGGCCCACTTCAATTCCCAAAGCGATCAAATTGCGCACAACGAGTCCCAAGCTAGGACGATCCGGAACAAGAATAGCAAAATGATACAGTCCAGCTACGGAGTTTGGACGAAGCACCCTTGCATTCTCAATCTCCCGCAGAATCAATAACACATTCTGACCATCAGCAGTCATTTCCACCTCACGGCCAGATTGCCGCAGAACACTTAACCCCACTACGTTCTGATAAAAGGTGAGCGAACGCTCTAAATTACTTACTCTAATTTGCACCAGACCAATCTCTACGTCCGGATGAAGTGTTGTTTTAGTTGTCATTATGTTTCCTCCCACTATTCCTGTAACTTAATCAGTTACAAATTAACTATCTTTAGTATAGTTACCTTCTATATGTTTGTCAATTACCAACAAAAAAATCATGCTGACTGATTCACAGCCAAACATGATTCATAAGAACACTTCATCCATTTACTAATAATCATCTGTTATATTCAAACAAATTATTCTTTTGCCGATTACACCCTCTCTGAATTTATATTGAATTCTTCGAACATGCTTCTTCTCCATCACAAAAATAACATCCGCCCAGCCCACATGCCCCTCAGAAAGTTTGATTCTGCATGATCCTCTGTTCCAGCAGATCTCACATCATGACCATCGATTCCTTGAAATATCTTCTCTGCAGTTAGACTTGCCAGCGATTCTGACTGCACACAAACAGTAGTTTAATTGAGAGCACCTTCCTTATCCGAGTAAAACCTTATTTCGTTTGTCCGTTTAGATAAACCCTCCTATTTAAGGAGGCATCCGAAACCCAGGTTGTTAATAAGTCTTTGTTAAAAAGATATTCATTACCAACTCTGATGTAAGGAAACATAGTTCCTTGAAAAATGCCCGATCTGCTTAAATTCTCATGCTCCGTTTTAATAATATTCATCACTTGATCTTCAGTCATATTTAAGTATAAGGCCGTCTCTTTAATATCGATCAAAAGCTTATCTGCCGTTACTATGGATGGCGTCTGGTCTTGATCAACTTCCAACTCTTTATCGCCATTAGTTATTAAACATCCAATAATAAATGAAACTCCTAGAATAAGACTCGCCACGATCATTGAGATTTGATTAGACTTCATTGATCACCTCCACCATACACTTCTTGAAGTGGTCTGTAGCTTGGGTGTTCTTCGATTTGCGTAACGACAACACCTTGCTCCGAGTCCATCACGCGGTAGGCCTTAGCTTCTTCTCTGGACGACATCACCTTATATTCATAATCCTTGTAGATGATGGCACAGTTATTATCCACTGCGATTCCGAGCAAACCTCCGTCTTTTACCATACGCGAAAAATCCTCAACCCGAATATCCTCATTATAATGCGGACAATGAATACCTGGCAGAATCCCCAGCGCTTCAAGCTTAATATACTGCCAGTTCCCTTCATCATCAAAGGCTTCAGAGTCACTATGCCCATATTCAAACCAGCAAATGGAACCTGCACTCAGCCCTGCTAATATGGTCCCAGCGGTGTACGCTTCTTTTAGAAGCACATCCACGCCGGTATTTTTCCAAATTTCAAGCATCTTTCGGGTATTGCCTCCACCAACATAAATCAGATCAGCGGATATAATTAACTCTGCAATTTCTTCATGGGTATTGGTTTGGCTCACAAGCAATAAATGACTTGTTTCACATCCTAAAATCTTGCCATACACTTTGTTGAACGTATCACAATAACCTGGTGCATCACTGCTAGCTGTTGGTATGAATAACGCTTTCGGATTAGCTTTCTGGGTTAACTTCACAACTTCACGATCCATTTCAAGCGTTTCTAGATCGATTAGCTCCCCCCCGCCGATTACCACGATAGTCCCCATAATTCCCCCTACTTTCACTAGGATCTGTTTTTTCCCTTTCCGTATTCCTCTGCTAAAATACTGTAAATCTCCAAATCAATGAGCCCTTTACCTGACCATACATGGGCTTGTCTTAACGTCCCCTCTTTCATAAAGCCACTTTTCAAAAGGACCCGCTTGGACCGCTCATTAAAAGGCATGACTTCAGCTTGAATTCGATTGACCTCTGCCGTCTCAAATAAATATTTTTTCACCGTTTCAACGGCCTGAGTTGCAATCCCTTTTCCCCAATAAGACTCCGCCAAAAAATAACCAATCGTGACCATATCCACTTTTTGATTAAAATCCATAGCTTCGATAATACCTAGCAGTATGTATGGATTATTTTTACGGAAAATTCCCCACTTCACTCTTAACCCTTTATTAAAATCACGTTCGAAATGTCCGATCATATTCTTTACTGTATCTTTATTATGTTTCGGAATGATTCCGCAGTACTCAAACACTTGATCATTGCTATAAATACCAAATACCTCTTCAAGGTTACTAACTTCAATTTTTTTGAGGATCAGTTGCTCTGCTTCTAAAATAGGGAATTGCTCAAACACCTGACTAAGCTTCAATACGTTCCCTCCGTTACTTTTTGATGGCATGAATTAAGGTTGCCTTAAATTATCCCTGACCATTCCCTCTGTACTGCGCAGTTCTAAGCTCTCGAATATAGGGCTCTGTAGCTGGCATAACCGCATCTATGGCTTGTTGAATGGCTAACTCAATATCATAAGGAACTCTTACAAATTGTATATTCAAAGATGCTGTTGTCAGGCCCCCATACTCCCCCTCCAAAATCACATATGATGCCTGAGTGACATCAAGAGGATTCCCCACACTGCCCACATTAAATAAAGTCTTCCCTTCTAAATGTTGAATAAAAGCATTGTGAATATCCCCATAGCCTACGATATCCGCTTGTCGTTTCTCCTGACAGAAATCGGAATAACCAAACATAGACAATCGCTTTTCGTAATCATCCCAAGGCTGAATCCGTTCATAGTAACTTCTTGGCGAAGCATGAAATAATCGGATAAACTTACCACTCATCATAAACTCAATCGAGAACGGTAATGTGCCTAAATAAGCCAAACGGTCCTTCCCTAACAATTCCCGGCACCACCGGGCCATCTCAAAATCAACATCCTGATTCATTAGATCATCCCAGTTTCCCATAACACTGATTTCACAATTGTTCTTAATGATATCAACGGCTAGATCTGAATTCGGCCCTTTTCCAACAATATCCCCTAGGCACAATATCCTGCTAATTCCACGCTGCTTAATATCCTCTAATACGGCTGTCAAAGCCGGGACATTCCCATGAATATCTGAGATTAATGCGATTTGTTCCACTGTAAATCCTCCGTTCATTTTTCCACTTCACCATCTTAGAGTTTCCCTATATGAAGTATTATCTGTTTTCTGCCTTCTAAATACAGATTCTATGATTACGCCCTACTTCCCTTCTTTGAGTCACTACTCTCAATCCCCGAAATGGCATGAAAGATATATTTCTAATAAAAAAAAAGACCACAAGCATGTTAGCACATGTTGTGGTCTTCATTCTAAGTTGCGATATGAGATGGTTATATTTCAGGCATTTCATTCACAATCTGCTCCAAAGTAACCTCTTGAAGGACATTCTCCATTGCCTTTTGCGCGAGAGAGAATACGGGTACAATGGCGCTGGCTATATTTTTGCCGACTGGACATTCAGGGTTAGGGTGCTCATGAACTGAGAACAACGAATCCTCCTCCACCGCGTTTACTGCCTTATAAATCTGAAGCAGTGTAATCTCAGCGGCACTACGTGACAGCGAGGCTCCTGCGACTCCAGGGCGGGCTGTTACCAGTCCTGCTTTTTGCAGCATACTCGTTAGCCGGCGGATAACTACAGGGTTCGTGTTCACACTACCAGCTATCCACTCCGAGGTACTTTTGCCCTCTTTATTACTGTCGATTAACGTTAATATATGAATGGCTACCGCAAATCGGGTGCTAATGTTCACTATAAATCTCTCCTTCTGCCTTACTGTCGTACAATTAACAAGTGCATTAATCAGATGCAACAATAATAGTTACATTTTATGCATTTGTCAAACACGGAGGAGATGTCACTTCAGGATCGTAATTAATGAATATTATGCTTTTTGAAATTACCGCCCTTAACTTCTGCAACATCATATACTACGACAAAAGCGTTAGGGTCAATTTCATGAATGATTTCTTTGATTTTGCTTTCTTCCAGACGGTTAATTACACAGGTGATTTCTTTGAATTGTTCATTCGAGTAACCACCGTAAGCATCTGTATAGGTTGCCCCGCGACCCAATCGGTCACGAATCGTTTCTACCATGATTTCCGGCTGAACGGTGATGATTTTAAACGTTTTAGAACCGCTCAGTCCTTCTTCAACAATATGAATCACTTTAGAAGCAATAAAATAAGCAAGTGCGGATAGAATCGCCCCTTGTAGACCAAATGCAGTTGAAACAACAATAAAGACAAACATGTTTAGGAATAAGATTAGATCACTTGTCCCAAAAGGTATTTTTCGTGAAAGCAATACAGCCAACATGTCGATCCCATCTAACGCCCCACCATTACGTAACGCTAAACCCATACCAAAACCGATGATAATCCCGCCTACAACAGTAATTAATAATGTATCCCCTTCAATAATCGTTGGCACATGGTGCATAAGGCTTGTACCAATAGCTAGTGAAGCAATACCAATAATGGAATAAATAGCAAAGCTTTTACCAATTTGCTTATATCCCAGCCAAACAAAAGGGATGTTAATTATAACAATTAGCAGCCCTAACGGTAATCCAAACAGCTGTGAGCCCACGATACTTAGGCCTGTCACACCACCATCTGAAACATTGTTAGGGATTAATACGGACTCCAGACCATATGAAGTAATAAGTGCCCCTATAATAATTAATATGACTTTTGAAAATATCTTCAGTTTATTTGATTTTTGATGCTGTCTTATACCATGCATTCCATTTCCCCGCTTCAAATTAGTTTTTTATATCACTGCAAGTGAATAACATCCACTGGACAAAAGCCGATAAAAAATAGTCTATAATAAATGTCACCACTTTTGCAAATCAGTCGCCGCTAGTATACTATCGATTATTTTACCCAGATGACTTAAAATAATTTTATCGTTCCATAAAAAATGAAAAACCAGACTACGAAAATTCGTAATCTGGTAATCTGGTATTCTTATCTATCATACCTTCATATATTCGTTATATAATTCCTCAAAATTATCGTATCGCTCAACTTTCCTTCCTACCTTATTGTATTCTTCCAAATACTCATCCATGACCTGCAGGAACTGCTCTTTAAATAAATGCAGATGATCTGAATCAAAATACTGCATAAGATCAAACTTTTTTGTTCCCCTTGATTCTGTCATTTCATCAAGAAAATTTTGTGTGCCCATGGCTGCATAATAAGCATAAGATTTATCATTTGATTCCACACTGGCTATAACCTTATTACGGCTGTTACACCATAATTCCTCATAGCTGCCACCAAGATTATCATAGGTTGGAATAGGCTGAATCACAAAAGTCTTATAGATTTTATTATATAAATTATTAACGCTTTCTAAAAATCTATAGGATGCACTTCTGATTTCAACGATTGTCTTCGCATCAATCACAGCTAAATATCTATTTTCAAAATCATCAGGAATATACCGATACGTAGCTATTTCCTCCGGATACCTCTTAAGTCCCCTTTTAAAATAGGTATTGTTCAAATGTGTTAGCGCATTCACCAAGTTGTATACAACTTCGCTTGAAGCATATCTCACTGCTCCGATATCTTCAAAAAGTAATGTATTTGTATATTCTTGCTTTGCTATGTCTATACTCTTTTTCGCTCTACTAATACATTCACTCCCTATAGGCTTTGCCAAAGCATCGAGTGCTCTTTGTCTATATAAATTTAGCTTTTCCAGATATTCAGGTTTCGCACAATATAACAGCTCTAGATCTATTAGACACGAAATCATCGGACTCTCAAGATTCGCTTGTTCTTCTATCCTTGTTTCCCATGGCGTACAGTATATGTCGTAGCCAACATCCTCCAAAATAAAACATGAAGATATCCCCCAGCCTTGGGCCGTGTTATTAATTATGATTAGATCAAGATCGCTTTTTTCATGAAAATCTCCGGTACTGAAAGAACCTGTAAGCCCAATGATTGCAATGTCATCAGGAAAATCACTCTTAGCACGTTCAATAACCATATGAATAAGTCTGTCGTTTTTATTTAAAATTTTTTGTCTAATACCAGCATCCATATCCAATCCACCTCTAAATTCAATTTAATTCCATTGTAGATGGATATGGCTCAAGTAAATATTCCGACTTTATATATATTCAATCTATACCAAGAAAATTTCATCTAAAACTCTTCCGTCACAAGGCTTAAAATCAATCCCTAAAATCTTTGCCATCGTAGGAGCTATATCTACCATTTCCAGATCCCCTATAGGAAAATCACTTTTCACCTTATTCCCTGAGATCACCAAGTTGCATCTATAATCCTCTTTATTGGGAGAGTAGCCATGCGTAGCATATTTAATCCCTTGTTTGTTCAAATCAACAATCGTAGGTTCGTCCATGCTCTCATCAAAACAATAGCCTCTCCTAGCTTCAAGCATATATTTAGCAGATGGGCCCACATGAAGTTGATTCAGCTGCTCTCTAGTATACATTTCCTCTATACCTGAAGCGTCATCATTCATATATTCCTGAATAACAGCTAACGCTAATTGTTCAGCTTCTTCATCACCTTCTTTAATATGCAGATAAGCGGCTCCGCCCCCACACTGAAAGTAAGCCCTCCACTTCATTTCGCCGTTATCTTCATAGATCAACCCTTTTTCCTGCAAAAGGTTGTTCAGATGCACTTTATACCTAACATTGAACTGGCCATGGTCACCCAATACCAAAAAAATCGTATCCTCCTTTATTCCGGCATCATCCACTGCTTGCATAATATCACCTAACCGTTTATCCATACGTGTGATTACCTGCATCACTTCATCGCTGTCAGTGCCGTAGACATGCTTGGCGTCATCCAGATCAATCAAATGCATCATAAGAAGATTTGGCTTTTTGCGCTTAATCGTTTCTATCGCACACTTTGTCGTGAAGTCATCCAGATAGGGCTGCTCAATCCCTTTTCGAAGCCGGCCGTATTTCAGCTCCATTTCGATACAATATAAGGGGCTCCCGCTTTTCAACACCTTCAGTGCCTGGTTTTCGTTATTGATGGCTCTGATTTCAGGGATATTGTATTGGATGGAGGATTTCCCTGATACCGGCCAGAGGATTCCAGAGGTACTCAAGTTATGCTCGCGCGCAGCATCATAAATCGTAGGCACCTTTATCGCATTTCTAAACCAGAACCAGCTTTGCTCCTTTTCCTTCACAAACGGCTGAAACGGATTGTTATGATGGATACCATGCTTATCTGGATATACACCGGTTGCTATCGTAGTGTGCACCACATAAGTGAGCGTAGGATATACACTTTTTAATTGATTACTATGTGCTCCGCTCTTTATCAATTTCGATAAGTTTGGAAGACGGCTGGCCATTTCCCATTGATCTTCTGAAAAGGCATCGTAAGAGATGACAATCAGATATTTGGCCATTGCCGTTTGTTCTACGCTTGACTTCATAGGATAAGTCCCTTCGGTTCATCTTGTTCAAGCTGCTCTTTAGGTAAAGTTATAAATACGAAGAATCCAATAATGAATAGTGGAATAATCGCTAAAATACTAAATTTAGCGTTGCCTGTCAGGGTAGTTGTTAAAGACATTACAGCAGGACCAACAATCGCCGCAAACTTGCCAAAGATATTGTAAAACCCAAAGAATTCATTGGATTTTTCCTTAGGAATAATCTTAGCATAATAAGATCTGCTGAGCGCTTGAATCCCTCCCTGGGCAGAACCAATTAGCGCTCCCAAAATAAATATATGCCACACTGAAGTAATAAAGTAAGCCGCGATACAGGAAATGATATATGTAAAAATCCCCACAATGATCATCGTTCTAGCGGAGTATTTTTTAGCGAGATTACCGTACAGGATAGCACATGGAAATGCGATAATCTGGATCACTAATAAGATTCCCAGTAGAGTAAAGGTATCAAAAGCATCCGCACCCAGAACCGATGTCGCATAGGGTACTACCATTTTAATAATGGTATCTACTCCATCAATATAGAGAAAGTAGGCGATCAAGAATACAAATACTACTTTATGCTGTCTGACATTTTTAAACGTGTCTCCTAGTCTTTTAAAGCTATTAATGATCGGTTTTGGTTCAGGTTCTATGTAATATCTTTGCTGCACATCCTTGATCATAGGCATGGTCAGCAGTCCCCACCAAAGGGCGGTGATTATAAATCCAATCTGATAGCCAATCGATTTATCCATTCCCATAAACAGAATCAGCAGTAGGCTAATACCGAATGGAATGACGCTGGCGATATATCCAAAAGCAAACCCTTTTGAGGATACCTTATCCATCCTTTCATCCGTGGTTACATCCACCAGAAAAGAGTCATAAAAAATATTGGCCCCGGCAAAACCTATGACTGACAAAATATAAAAAACAATCAATAACTGCCACTGCCCACTCGCAGGTGCAACGAAAGCCAGCGAAGCAGTAGCTATTACGCCGATCAATGAGAAAAATATGAAGAAGCGTTTTTTCTTATCCTTATAATCTGCCATCGTCCCTAAAATCGGACTAAGGATAGCCACCAGAATACTCGCTATGGAATTAAAATACCCCAAATCCATACTGCTGTTAACATTCGAAAACATCCCAAAAACAATGGGCAGTAAAGCCGTTGTAACTGCCATCGAATAAGCCGAATTTCCACAGTCATATAAAATCCATGATTTTTCCTCTTTACTTAGTTTCATCTAACAGCCACCTTTTCACCTAGTTCCTTCAGTTATATCACTTAAGCATATGTGGCATGTTAAATGTATGTAAAACTACACTTCATAATTCCAATGGAGAGCCGATCCTCATGTTCTCTCCTGTATTGTCAAACTCTTGAGGATCTCAGCAACTTGTAGAGCATACTTTTTACTCAAACGCGACTTACCAAGATTACTCTTCACAATCTTAATAATCCGGTGATCAGGGCTCTTAGCGAATTTCTCCAGCATGGCAAAACCCGCTTCAGGTTCACTCGCCACAAATACACTTAAGCTGTATTCAAGTCCCTTAGATAATACACGAAAATGCTCAGCTTTCTCATATTGCACTTCCCCACTCCCCATACTCTCGATGATTCGAGTAGCCAACTGAAGACAATAAAGCGTATTCTCTTTCTTTTTTAAAAGAGGAGGATGAGCTAACGCTGCTACAAAAGCTCGTTGTTCAAACCCATTCGCACCCTCCTCCCACATGTCGATCAGCTGCCTGACAAGGGCAAAATCATCCTCCCCTATACTTTGCAGCGCCATAGCAGACGCTTCACGCATCCTCCACCTGGAGTCGTTCATAGCTGTCTTAATGATGCTCTGAATCATAATTTGCTGATCTTCTTTAGCGTAGCTGTAATAAGCACCCAGCGCTCTAACCGCACAAAACGGCAGAAACTCACGGGGATCATTCACCCCAGCTTCTGCCTCTGTAAGATTAGCCCATGAATTAAGAAACTCCCAGTCTGTTTCTGTTAGTTTAGGATGAGCGAAATATTCGGAAAAATTTCCAGAGAGCTCCAAATTCACTCGCGGCCCGGGAAGATTGCTCTCCTTCATCAGCAAATCTCTAAGTTGTACCCACTGTTCTGTATCGCTTACCCATTGCTGAAACAGCATAACCATCATTTTTTGTCCAGCCATCTCTGATCCCTCCGGTATTTAACTTCAGATTCGAACAATCCCCTGCATCTCGTAAGGATAATCAATCTGCTTTTTTACCGAATTCTTTGCTGCTTCTCCAGCCAAGTGTGAAATCAGATATAACCCCAGATCAATGGAAGTGGAAACTCCACCACCTGTAATCACATTACCATCATGCACAATACGGGTCTCTAAAACTTCTTCACAGTAAGGTTTTAGTAATTCATAGGCAGATGGATGGGTAGTAGCTTTTTTTCCTTTTAGCAGCCCCGCAGCCCCAAGCAGCAGTGAGCCTGTGCAGACGGATACCTTATAAGGAACATTGTGAGCACCTGCAATCCACGATACAAAAGCTTCATCATACTGGAGTTTACGTGTCCCCATTCCTCCAGGTACAAATACCATGTCATACTCCGAAAGCACTGGCAGCACTTTTCCAGCTTTAACTGTGAAACCTAACTCATCCGTCACTTCCTCCGACGCTGCACATATATCCCAAGACAAATTTTTGCCGATTTCAAATTGCCCCAATCGATAAATCACATCATAGAACCCCGCAAAATCTAAGAACGTAATCCCGTCAAAAAGTATAAAGGCGATTTTCAATTTCGCACTCTCCTCTTTATGGATTGGTTAGGATAATAGGCTCACCTTTAGTCACAATAATCGTATGTTCAAACTGTGCTACCCGGCCATTGTCTACGACACTCAGTGTCCACCCATCCGACTGCTGCTCCACGTAATCTGCTCCAGTAGAAAGGAAGGGCTCAACCGTAATCACCTGTCCCTCTTTTAACACTGTAGTCACTCTTGGATTGTAGAAAGGTAAGATTTCAAATGGCTTCTCATGGAGTGATTTGCCAATCCCGTGGCTGCACAGATTACGTACCACTCTATAGCCGCGTTTCCGAGCTTCGAGTTCCATCATTCTGCCAATCTCATTGACCTTCATCCCTGCTCTCAGATGATTGATCACACTCATCATAGTTTCCTCTGCACTCTGGCATAGACGAAGAATGTCATCATTATAAGGTGGTAATTGAAACGAAACTCCGGCATCCCCATAATATCCATTTAGCTCAGCAGATACATCTATATTGATCAAATCACCAGCATTAATCACTCTAGGACCAGGAATCCCATGTGCAACCTCTTCATTCACACTGATGCAGGTGCTGCCTGGAAAATTATACGTTTTCATCGGGGCTGAAGATGCTCCGAATTCCGCTAGAATTTTAGCTCCAATGCTATCAAGCTCCGCTGTTGTCATACCTGGAGTTACTTTCTTTTTCATCTCGGCGATGGTATGTCCTACTACTTTCCCTATGGCTTTTAGCCCTTCTAAATCTTGTATGGTATCACTCGTCATCTATCACACATTCCTCTCACTTCTGGTATGAATCACTTGTCTAACTTCTGAAATGCACTTCCATTCCACTGAAAAATATCTTCCATCTGTTTACCCGCTACATTATCGTAATAACTTCTCTTGAAGCTATGATCATCCACTTTATCAAGCTTTATCGAATACCCCTTAGAAGTGCTGATAAACAAATCAGAGTCTGGTTTGGTCTCTAATTCCTCTATACTGTTATTTTCCCTAAGCGTAAACAGCTTATAGAAGTAACCGTTACTGGATCCGTACTGACCAATCGTAAAATCCGGATCGCCGTCGCCATTATAATCCTCAAATTGAATTTGAAAAAAATCATTAAATATTAAGGGGTCCTCAAAATGTTCGCTGAGCGGAAAACGATACAAAGTTCTTCCTTGATCATCGATAAGCGCAAGCCCAAATCGGCCACTCCAATTCCTTCCCATCAACGGACCTGGTGTTGTCCAATTCTCACTGTAGGTTCCATCTAAAAGCTGCAGATCCAAGAATTCGGCTCTAGTAGTGACCGAAGAGAGGTCATTATGTGATATTGTTACTGGCCCTTTAACCTTGACCGAAGACTCCAACGACTCCGTCTGTTCAATGTTCGCCTTATCTGCTGCCCCAAAAATGAGTTTCCTTAATCGGTCCGAATTCTTCACCGGAATAGAGTAGCCCTGACCACCATTCTCGGCTGTAGTAAATACTCCTCTATAGCCGGGTTCATCACCTATTGCTATGTAATACTCCTTCGAGTAGCCATCACCGTAAACAAGCTTCATTTTAAATTCAGGAGCCCAATCCAGCTCTCCCAACAATTTATTGCTCTTGTTCATAGCTTCCGCAAGTGTCTTAATCAGAGTGGAGTCCTTCAGCATCAGGGTCTCAGAATATTCTGATTGGTCAGCTTGATTCTGATCACTGGTTGTTACTGAGGTTAATGACACTCCGGTGATCCACCTGGCATTGATGAATCCCACATCATTCTTACATCCACTTAACAACGTAACCACTATCAATGATACAACACACAGTAAATGCCTAATGCGGACCGCCTCCAAGAAAAGAAACATAATCCAATTATAACAGCGTCCATAAATATAAAGAAATCGGCTTTCCGAACCGTTACAAGCATAAACGCTTTCGCATCCCTATAGGGGCGACAAGTGTTTAAGCGAGAAATATAAGGATAATTTATAACATGGAACATATAAATTCTTATATTTTTAAAAAAAAGACTATAACCTGCTCCTTTAATGAGTGGTTCTAGTCTTATAGAATCAAGTAAATATGTAGTGATACGATCAGACGATTAAGCTTGAATTGCGCCTACCGTCTTAAGCCAAGCCTCTGCAATAAGCGCATGACCCGCAGGTGATGGATGTACTCCATCCGGAGCCCAATAAGTAGGTTCTGCTTTCACGGATGCCGCAGCAAACAGGCCATCCAGCGGAACAAGCAATGCACCATATTCACGTGCCAGTTCACGAACAATGTGAATTTTAGGGTCCAGATCCTGGCGCCAGGTTTTACGATCTTCTGGGACAGGCAACACGAATGGCTCGATTAAGACTAATTTAGCAGCCAGCGAATGCTGCGTGCGTTCGATCAGGTCACGATAGGCAGCTTCAAATTGTTCAGGCGTTGTTTCCTGACCAGAATCAAAGCGGCGCCAAGTGTCGTTAATCCCAATATATAAGGATACCCAAGTCGGCTTCAGATTCAGGCAATCCTTCTCCCAGCGTTCCTGCAAATCTACTGCACGGTTTCCGCTAATTCCACGATTATAAAACGTAAGATTCTTCTCAGGATATAAATGCCCCAGACGAGCGGCGATCATCAATGCATAGCCTACACCAAGCGATGACGCATCTTCATAATTGCGACCCCAATCCGTTATACTGTCGCCTTGAAACAGAATGACATCGTTTTGTCGGAATAACATCACGTAATCCTCCCCTATTTCCACTGTTAATATTAGCCAATATAGTATATCAAAAATGATTACTACGTACCAGGACAATCATTAACAATTCATGGTAGAAACCACTAGAGATCAACAAAAAAACCTGCTCTATTTAGAGCAGGTTTTCCAATAATACAATTAATAAGCTAAGCTAAACAATCCTTTAATGTGAGACAAGTAACGAATATTACTTGCTTCCTTCATCAAGGTTGCAGGCAAGCCTTTTAGCGGTGTTGAGCTAGCACCAACGATGGCTACACCGTCTTTACGACCCAAGCTGGCAAGCGTACCTGAGTTGATCGGACTAAAGGATTCAAATGATTTATCCTTCAAGTATGCATAAAGATTGTACCCGATCAATTCACCCATTTGCCAAGCGATTTGTGCAGTTGGTGGATATGGACGACCATCTTCGGCAAAGACAACAGCGCTGTCGCCAGCAACGAATACATCCTTGTGAGATGTGGATTGCAAGAATTCATTTACCGTTGCACGACCACGGTTCACTTCAAGACCGGATTCACCAATCAGTGGATTTCCTTGTACGCCGCCAGTCCATACGAAGGTGTTAGCAACAATTTTTTGACCATCTTTCAAGTCAATGACATTATCCGCTACATTCGTAACAGGTAGACCTGTCAAGAATTGAACACCACGTTTTTCTAAGCTAGCCACTGCACGTTCGATCAGTGCATCTGGCAATACTGGAAGAATCTTAGGACCTGCTTCAACGAGCATCAGTTTAATTTCTTTAGGATCTACGCCATATTTCTTAGTGAGTGTTGGCAACACATCAGCGATTTCACCAACAAGTTCAACACCTGTTAAGCCACCGCCGCCGATTAGGATGCTTGCATCTGCTGGATTCTTAGACTTCGCATATTCACGGATACGCTCATCAATATGACGATGAATTCTGTTAGCATCCGCTGCCGATTTCAATACCATACTGTATTGCTCAAGACCTGGAATGCCGAAATAAGCCGTAGTGCTTCCAAGACCCACAACTAGAGCATCATAGGACAATGTCACACCATCAGATAGTGTAATTTGTTTGTTCTCAACAGAAAAAGAGTTAACCTTTGCGATTTTCAGGTCGATATCTTTGCCGGCAAAAAGCTTAGCCAGTGGCATAGCAACAGCACCCTCTGCAACACTACCCGCTGCAAGACGATGTAATTCTGTAATAATTTGATGTGTAGGATATTGGTTAACGACTGTAATTTTAGCTTCGTCTTTCTTCAGGTACTTGCGTACAGTTAAGGCGCTTAGTAGACCACCATAACCTGCTCCTAGAATGACAATATGTTTAGACATGATGTTTCCTCCGTCCTTACGAATGAGATATAAAAAATATTATTTCTGCTGACTGCGTTCGCCGGCGACTTGAAGATAAGCATTTACAAAACGGAAAAGCTTCTGTGCTTGTGGATCTTTAAGCATCTTCATTAGACCAAATACACCGATCACTTCTTTGCTTTCATTCGCACGATCTTGCGCTTCGATCACTGTAGCTGCCATATTCTTCGCCGAATGCACCACAGGTTCAGCAAGTTCTTTAATTGCACTTACCGTATCACTTTTCAAGACTTCATCCGCAGCGACAGTTTGAACAAAGTCATATGACTTTGTGAGCACGCCGGCAAGCTCTGTTAATTTTGGCAACTGTTCCACTAGAACCGTTAACGATTCCTGAACTTCAGGTTTCAATAGCTGCTCCAGAACATTCATTTGTTCTTGAGTGACAGCTAATTTTGGTGATTCTTGTTCAGGGGTTGTTTGAGTGATTGTTTCTGACATATCCGAATCTCCTCTGCAAATAAGCTTTGCTGCTTAGTAGTAATAAAAAAATAATAACTTGTGACGCCATATTTCTATTATAGCACTTATCAAGTTATAAATGTCACAAAGTTTTTGAATTTCTCTAAAGTTTTGTGATTTTTATTACATTAAAACGGGATAGTTAAAATTCTTGATATCATTTATACACATTTGATTGAGTAAATGCTTATTGAGTAAATGCTTATTCAGTAAATTCATTCAAATTCATTTCCGCCTTCAATATAACGGATACCAAATCCAGATTCTTCTTCGGAAGCAACCTAAAATAAAGTGAACGAAGGAAATTCTTTGTATTCACACGAGCCACATACTTGTTACGACTTCGCGGCCACCCTCCGCATTGCTCCAAACTTCCGATCCAATCCACTATAGACAGCTCTGCAAGTAAATGATGATCTATCATTGTAGCTACAATCGTAGCGATCCGTTCATCCTCTTCGTCGCTAAATATGTACTGATCGTTGTAAAGCATCCTTTGGATGACTGCCAGAACCTCTTCCCGGATCGTTGCATCACTCTCTGAGCACAGTACCAGTTCATCCAAAGCATCTGCGCCATGGGCCGCAGCGTGTGCCCAGCCTGCTTCAGGTGTAAATCCTCGTAAATCCTGTTCTTCCTCATAATATCTAATTAAGGATTCCTTCACATTTGTAAACGCAGCGCTATCTAACAACCCCTGTTCCCTATGCCGCTGAAGAATAAGCGCAACGACCAGTACAGAAAATGTTCTGGTGAACACAGCCGGATCGTCCTTACTGCCAATGTGATAGAACAAATGCTGCTCATCAAGAAGAATCAGGAGCAGCTCACGAAGCTCCGCATCACTAAACCATTGTTTCTCGTTAATCCATTTGTAGAAGGTGGAATAGATCAAGTCATCACGTAGTTCCGGCTGTGGATCTCCTATATACTCAAGCATCAACTTCACATAATCCCTTAATTGCTCCCCACTTCTAAGCTCGTAATCGTTCTCTTCAATTCTTTGCAGGTCTATTATCAACTGCGCTCTAATATCGTTCAACATTCTCACCCTTTCATTAATAAAAGCAATTTAAATTTTTCATATCCTAATATCCTAATTTACATCCCAATATTTTACAACGTAGTATTTATTCTTCGACACTCCAAAGTACTTCGATAGCTGAATGTAAATGAAGTGAATTTAATCATTGACGAATATAATTAACTGTGCTATTTTGAGTTAGTAACTAATAGTTAGTTCATTTATAAATATCACCTATTTATAATTAACAAGCAAATACATAACATATGGAGGAATAACTCATGAGCACTTTTACAGATTTAATTGAATCCCGCAGGTCTGCTATGAATTTTGTTGAAGGGGTGAAGATCCCTCAGAATGAATTAGAGGAAATGTTCTCTTACGCTAGATTGGCACCATCGGCTTATAATCTTCAACATACCAATTACAAAGTGGTTTCTGATGAGAATTTAAAAGAGGAGATTCGTAAGGCGGCTTACGGTCAATATAAAATACATTCCGCCTCAGCGGTAATTGTAGTACTCGGAGATAAACAAGCTTATTTGAAAGCTCCAGAAATCTACGGTGGACTTAAAGCTTTAGGGGCGATGAGTCCAGAGGATTATGATGCAGAGATTGAAACGATTAACAATACTTACGCAGGAAAGGATGCTTTTCAAAGAGATGAAGCGATACGAAATGCCTCCCTGTCTGCCATGCACTTTATGCTGATTGCCAAAGATAAAGGCTGGGATACCTGCCCGATGATCGGCTTTGATCCGGAAGCCATTCAATCCACTTTAAATCTACCCGATCATATGGTACCGGTTATGCTGATTACAATTGGCAAAGACAAGAAACATAAAATCAGACCACGTGGCTATCGCAAGCCGGTCAATGAATTCGTTGAATTTATCTAAGGGTTACAGGAAGATATCGATAGATATAACAAAAGCGTTTCATCCGATATTGAAGTTCGGACGGAACGCTTTTTTTACTAAGGATGAGGAGCTTAAACCTCTTCTCCACTACTTAGCATACTGAAGAATTGCAATCGCTGCTCGTTCCCGTCGTTCGGCGCTCTCACTAACAAGAGCTTCCTTCAAAATATCGAGCGCCATTGATAATGTCTCTTCATCCACATGCACTCGATTAATCACCGCTTGCTCTGAATCAGAAGAACCTGTAATCCACAGATCCACACGAGCACTAGGCATCGGCCCCTTATACTGTTTAACTATCCCACTATCGCTAAGAAATTCTTTTACCTCTACGTTTAGATCGGTTATAGGAAGACTTTTCAGCCAAGTTACACCACGTCGATGGCATGTACCGAGGTCTGGCGCGTCAAATAATTCATTGTAAAAATAATCGCCAAGATCACCTAGATGTACCCAATCTCCATCACACACCAGCACATAATCACCATCCTGCATCGTATGTACGAACAGATGAATGGCTTGTAAATGTTCTGTAAGCTCCAACTCACTGTATCGGTATGTATGAATCATCCGATCGCGGAGCTCCACTTTACTGATGTTCTCCAAATCCCCTATTCCGGGATATCCGATACTCACATAATTATCCTCTAAAAATGTCGTGATTCTTTCGGTCCCAAGCGGCTTTGATCCCATCTGAAACAGATTCACAGATCATCCCTCCAAGTAATTAATATAATATTTTTCAACGAAAAGAACTCTTCTTAGCAAGCTCATATGACTATCCTCCATCCTGCGTCCTCATTGGTGTAATTAAAAAAAGTGTGGATGAAGTCATGTCTACAGGCTGTATCACCAGTGGTCTTTCTTTTCCAGCAAACCTTATGATAAGCGTCTCACTATCAATCGCCCGAAGGATGTCTCTGAAATATTTCCCGTTAAAAGCTGCTCGAAAATATTCACCTTCTAGATACTCCAATGGAATCTCCTCTTTTGCCTCACCTACGTCGGCGGTCCAGGATATTAAATGAAGTATACCGGAGGGAAGTACACCGAGCGTTACACTTTCACCAGCCAATATAGCAATACGTTCAACGACAAGCAACAAACGCTCTGTATTAACAATCACTTCGGAGAGGTACACCTGCGGAATTAAATGATCGACAAAGGGATATGTGCCCTCTAATAGCGCAGACTGAACCCTCAAGCCATCAGAAATAAATCTGATTTGTTTCTGACCTATCTCGATTTGGGTGCTGCTGCCCTCATTATCGTTTATCATTTTTAAAAGATCCTGAAGAGTGCTGCCCGGTATAATGACATTTAAAGGACTTGCTTCGTAATCTTCTACGTTTTCCACAACAAGCTGAGCCAGGCGGATGCCATCAGTGGCGACTACGCGAATATTGTGATTATCTATTTGAAGTGAAACTCCTGTGAGTACAGGTCTAGTTTCCAACGAAGAAACCGCAAAAACCACATGTTTAAATATTCGCTTCAAAAGTGTGTTCTTCATGCGTATCTTTTGGATGTTTGGATGATCCATGTAATGGATTCTTGGAAATTCTGCAGTGTCCATCCCGCATAAACGAAACTGGGTATTGCCCGATTGGATATTTAGAATCAATGTCTCTGCGATTTCCAGGCTAATTAATCCAGGGTCAAGCTTGCGGATGATCTCATAAAAATAACGTGCGGGCACTACGATCTCACCTGATTTGTGTACAATCATCGAATCCATCTTCACAGGAAGCTTATATTCAATGGTCATTCTTATATTGCTGGCTGTTAAAGTCAGACCCTCCGCTTGCGCCTGAATATGTATTCCGGTAAGAGCACGGGAGGAACTATTCGCGGTTATAGCTTTTAAGGCTGCTTGTAGTGCAGTGCTGAGAGAATCTTTTGACACATGGATTAGCAAAGATTTCACCTAACTCTCCTTAGATTCCTTTGCAAAATGCGCCTCAATAATGTTCCGAAATACCTGGGAGCGAGATACGTTCTGTTCCTCACAAGCCTGCTCTATCTCCTGCCAGATGTTTTCTGGAAGCGTCAAAGAGACCTTTTTAGTTATACCGGTGCTTTTTCTTCCAGCCCCTTCCCGAAGACCTCCCCTCGTAAAAAGAAACCCTAACTGCCCGTCTTTAGTAGCTACGCCTACCTTAACTTTATCCTTAGAGCTACTTGTGATATCGCTTGTGATTTTAGATTTGAATTCACTTAAAATTTCATCGCTGTGTTCGTCTTCGAATTTATGATCACTCAATCCTTACACCTCACACTTTGAATTTAGTAACTAAAATCAATATAACTACTATTTTCATAATACCATACATGGCAATAATCCACCACCGCTCTAGACACAAAAAAACACCCCATAGATCGGAGTGTGGTTAGCTGGGTAGTGTTCGAAATTGTGATTGTAAGAGTTAATTACCGCCCTACCTCAAGATATTCTGGTAATTTGGTGTAAGATCAGACTTTCTCGGGTCTCTCAAATGCTTGAATGATTCTAACTTCACCTTAGGACCAGGAGTGATTCTAAAAGTCATAGTATCCTCTCCGACGGAAAGATGTGGACCCACTGTAGGGTGTATGTTGAGTGTAATTAAGAAATCGAACCGACGAAACCCATTCACTCGCTTCATATCAGTAACGTCCACTAAATAAGGATAGACAGTCGGAGTTATCGTTAGAAGTGGCGCATAAATCTCAGCCATTTTTTTCTCAATATAGGGTAAAAGAAAGAGCATCATTGTGTCTTTATACATGAGCTCGCGGGAATCCTGATCTGGAAGCTTCGGTTCCGAATCAGATCTGGACGGAGCCTCGGCTGGCGGTTGAACAAACCCATTAGCGGAGCAAGGTTGTTGCCCCAGCAAGAACATCACTGCGATAAGAAGAGGAGCAATCCAGTTTTTTTTCATCAAAACAGCCTCCTTAGGGAACTTTTAATAAATTCCCCAATGAGGCCCTATTTTTATACGCTAAATCTCAATGGTGTTAAAAAGGAAGGGAGCTCCCCTAAGATAATTCCTTAGAATCGCTTGCGCATAAGGCTGTTCTGCTTTCAGTCCCTCGGTTTCTCTAGGGTCGGGTGCGTGATGGCAATAATTTTCGATCATAACCATGACCATAAAATTCTCTAAAGTCTGAAACCACTCCCCATCAAGCTTGGCCACACTTTCGTAACCCCTAATGACCAGTTCTCTTTGTAAAGGATACAGCCCTAGAATGGTATGTGCCACATCATAAAGATAATATCCCCAGCCACATCTTCCGAAATCAATCGGTCGAGGTTCACCCTCTTTAAATATGATGTTCCCTTGATGTAAATCACCATGGATAACCCCATATGTCCTTCTGTTCTTATTTTTGTGCTGCTTGCTTAACCAGCCGTATAATTTCTCAGCCGCAGACTGATACCTAACGAACTCATCATCCGAAAGAAAACTATGGTAGTGCAGCTTTAATCGGAGCATTGCTTTTCTAAAGCTATGTTCATCCCACACGGGACGATTAAAACCTGGAGGTAACTCAAGCTCCTGTGCCGCTTTATGTAGCTCGGCTAATAAAACGCCTTCTTTGTAAATTTGTTCTTCGGTAAGTCTTTCGTTCGCATGTTCACCTTCAACCCAGCGCATTAACGATGCATATATACCATCCCCATTACCTTGCTCCACTTTGAACGTAACAGAACCTGTTCGATCATGAACCCCTTTCGGCAGGGGGACATCCATTTTGCTCGTCAAAAGCTCCAGCCAAGCGATTTCGGAGTTAATTTCCTCTTTAGATCTCCCCGAGTGAAGACGCAGCAAAAAAGTCCCCTCTTTATTGGTCTCTATTACAAAAGTGCAAGTGTCCGATCGTTGGTTGAAACGAATCTGTGTCCAATCGAGGTCAAAGTGCTGGAGCGCCATTAAAGCTGCTTGCTTATAATTATTTCTCATCGCAATGGAATGTACACATCAACCTCATCAGGCCATGTAGGATTAGCAAACTGATAAACTTCAATCGCCAGTGCACGATCATTACTTTGCAAATCGTTTTCCCTTACATAACTATGAAGAACCTCATAGGAATCACCTTGGGATTTTACATGAACATACTGCTCTCGCTTCATCGCTTCTACTCTTTCCGTCTCGCCCCCTACAAAAGAAGAAGTAATACTCAAGCCTATTAGCTTCATCTCCGGTAATTCGAGCACTTGAACTACACCTTCATCCATCATGAATAATTCATCCCTTCTATGATTACTTAAAATGAAAATATCTGAAATAAATATTTCTCTTGAAAATAATTTCAGAAAACTAAATAATATAAAGCAGTACTACATGTCGGATCTATCATCTCAATAAGGGTGGAGCTTCATTACAGACAGAAGAAAGGTTGAACATCGGCACCATGAACGCAATTCCAAGCCTCAACAAGGAACCAGCCCGTGTGGAAAAAACACGCAAAGAACCTTTCCCCATCTCTATTCTTTCGCTTACGGTAGGCGCTTTTGCCATTGGAATGACTGAATTTGTCATCATGGGTATTTTACCAAATGTAGCCAAGGATTTACAGGTTAGTATTTCAACGGCAGGCCAGCTCATTACGATGTATGCCCTTGGGGTAGCCGTCGGCGCTCCTATCCTAACCATCCTTACACAACGAATTCCGCAAAAGAAACTGTTATGTCTGCTCATGGTATTATTTATTCTAGGTAACGGAATCTCAGTATTTGCTCCAAACTATGCCGTTCTTATGATAGCTCGTATCATCACAGCTTTAACACACGGAACTTTCTTTGGCGTGGGCGCAGTGATCGCTTCTAATCTGGTCAAGCCCAATAGGAGGGCCGGAGCCGTATCTATTATGATGGCGGGTTTAACGATAGCCAATATTGTTGGCGTTCCTTTAGGAACATTTATTGGACAAAGCATGGGCTGGCGCGCCTCATTTGCTGCGATAGCAGTCATGGGAGTCGTTGCACTAATCGGCATTCTTATTTTCATTCCAAAGCTTAAACAAGACAAACCTGCTAGTGTAATCCAGCAAATTTCTGCGCTAGCTAATCCTAAATTGCTTCTATTCTTACTGATCGGTGCGCTTGGTAACGCCAGCTTGTTCACGGTGTTCACTTATATTGCGCCCCTGCTTCAGCAGGTGACCGGATTTGCCGAGCATAGCGTGACATGGATTCTAGTCCTCTTTGGCTGTGGTGTAACCATCGGAAATATCATTGGTGGGAAGCTAGCGGATTGGAAGCTGATGCCTTCTATCGTGGGACTTTATTTTGCAGTTAGTGTCATTCTTACGATTTTTTCCTTTACAATGCACAGTCCAATTGCTGCGGTCATTACAATCTTCTTCTGGGGTTTGGTGTCCTTTGCGGTTATGCCAGGACTACAAATACGGATCATGAGTCTGGCTCAGGCCGCTCCCGCACTCGCTTCAACGACTAGCCACTCCGCAGGGAATTTAGGGAATGCAACGGGTGCCTTCATCGGTGGATGGGTCATTTCTCATCTTGCGATTACTTCGCTGCCATGGGTCGGTGCCGTTCTGGTAGGACTCGGTCTGGTACTTGGGATTGCTTGTTATATAGCAGAACGCAAAGAGAAAGTAGCGTAATTTTTTATAAAGCAATATTTAACAAAACGAGGGTGTCTCCAAAGCGATAAAAATAGCTTAGGGACCCTCGTTTTTATTTTACAAACTATAGCTATCTGCTTTCTTATGGCTTCATTCTTCTAATGCTTAGCATCTGATTTGCCCCTTTTTGAAATTCATAAGGAACCTCCATCTCCGCCACAGCAAAGCCTTGTTGAACCATCTCATCTATAAGGCGATCTAGATACTCATATCTTTTGCAAGACAAATCAACTAAAGGGAAAATACGAAGCTCTCCTCTAGTCACCCGCATAAGTTCATTAACAGTCCTTAGATGAAAATCATAGTCCAGCCGATCATTATACGTAAATAGGAAATGCGCGGACAATGTCAGATCAAAATCCTCATCATTGAACGGCAGATTAGGTAAAATCACAGGAACATATCGCTTCGGGGTTTGTCTCTGATCCTTGATGTTATCGTTTAAAGCCTTACTTCTCGCTTGTGTTAAATCCTCTATAGACTTGAAGTAGTCCCATACAAAATTGCCCTGTACCTTATCCAACTCAGACATAGCATGCTCAATATCCTGAACCCCTTTATCTCCAAGCTCTTCCGCCGAGTAGTAATAAGCGATATCCGCAGCAGTCACGTCACTCCCTAACTGATTCGATATCGCTGTAAAAGAGCAGGCACCTGCAGGACAATCTAAAATCCGCCGGCCTACAAGATCCGCTTCTTGCAATTTGAACATCTGCAAATACTCTTCAAAGGTCCTTCCAATAAAAACAATCCTCTCTAACTCAAGCTTTCCCTCTGCTCCGCTCATCTCATCTCACCTTTCCTCATCTCGGCTAATAGGCTCGCTTTTCACTCTGTTTAAATATATGTATAAGATAATCTATAAGAAGTCCTAAAATTAGGAACGTCCCAAAATGAATTACATACGTGGGGAATTTGACGCTGATTAGTATACTGCTTGCAGCCCATTCCGTATTATTAACATCAACCATCCAGTATGCAAAGGGCTTCATAAAGATCAGTGTATCTATAATTGGATTAAGTCGCACAAGAATGATGTTTGCAATCTCAATCCCCAAATAATCACCCAGACAGATGATGATACTAATAATCGAAAGCCAGAAACTGAATTCCCTCCTAAAAAACATCAAACACCGCCCTCTCTATTTTTTCTATTTCTTAACAATTCGTTTAAAATTCAAAATATCCTTGTTGAGATTAGTTCCTGCTTTAAAAAATGATACAATCTGGAGCTCGCTAGCTTGAACGGATAATCCGAAAGTTTGCATAGGATTCCGCAAGTCATATCAATCATTTCTCCCTCCAGCTTCCGCAATACCGTTCCTGCAGGCGCTGGATTCAGCATAATCTCAGGGACAAGAGCGACACCTAAACCACTTTCCACAAAATATTTTAGAGCTGTCATGCTTCCAATCTCCATAGTATCTACTGGTGCTCCACCTGATTCCTGCAGCACATTTTCTAGTTTTTTGCGATAAGGACAGTTCACTGCCGTTATAAGTAACCGATGAGCCCGTAAATCCTCTGGTGTGATATTCTCTTTGGAAGCTAACGGATGCTCTTCTGGCATAAGTAACACAAATTCCTCCGTAAATAAGGGTTCAAAATAAAGCTCTTTCCCCAGCTCTGGCGCTGAACAAACAGCCATATCAATTTCGCCTCGCAAAAGTAGTTCACTGAGTGCAGCGGTTCCCGCGATCTCCACGGAGACCCTCACTTTCGGAAACTGCGTCATAAAACTACTTAACAACTGCGGCAAACGATAGCTCGCCGTCGGATCCGTTACCCCTATGCGGACGCTGCCAGCCTCGCCTATCTTCAAATCGGCCAAACGGCTCTGTAGCCGCTCCATATCCTTAACAATATGTAAGCTCTCTTCATAAAACAATCTACCAGCTTCTGTTAAGCTGATTTGTTTTCCCCGCTCAAGCAATTGACATCCTAAGTCGGATTCAAGCCTCTGCATTTGCATCGTGACCGTTGATTGAGCATAATTCAATGCCTCTGCTGCACGGTTAAAGCTTCCTGAAATCACAATGGCTTGAAAGGTTTTTATTGTTTTTAGATCCATTCCTGAGCCCTCCACTACTTAGTTCAATTAAATTGAACCAAATCTTCAATTAATTCAATTATACGAAATCCGATAATCATTATAGAATACTCTCTATCAACAACATATGCCAACCAAAGGAGTGAATGAGGATGAATCTAAACCATAAAGTAACCTTAGTAACTGGTGGTGGTACTGGAATTGGCATGGCTGTAAGTCTGGAATTAGCCCGACGCGGAGCCTTTGTTGCAGTGAACTATTCCAGATCCGAGGCAGAAGCTAATGAAACCGTGAATACGATTATAAATCAAGGTGGGCAAGCGATAGCAGTACAAGCCGATGTTTCTAAGGATCAGGAAGTGCGAAGTATGGTTCATTCGATTATTCAGCATTTTGGGACGGTTGATCTGCTGGTGAATAACGCCAGTATTACTAAACATATTTCGCTGGGTGATCTGGAAAAAGCAACGGAGGAAGTCTGGGATGAACTATATGCTGTAAATGTGAAAGGAATGTTTTTTTGCGCCAGAGCAGTTGCACCGTATATGAATAAAAGTGCCTCAGGAGCCATCGTCAATCTCGGCAGTATCGCCGGAAACACGGGATTAGGCTCCTCCCTTCCTTATGCCGTCTCCAAAGCTGCTGTTCATGGCCTTACGAAATCTCTAGCTCATGCGCTAGCTCCAACGATTAGAGTGAACTGTGTCGCACCGGGTGCTGTTGCTACTCGATGGTGGTCTGGTCGAGAAGAACAGATGCATCAATTAGCCCCTAATCTGCTGCTCCAGCGTATTTCATCCACTGAGGATATCGCTCAATTCGTCTGCGCAACTCTGGAACAGGAAGCCATAACCGGGCAGATCATTACTGTAGACAGTGGACAAACATTGTAACAACAAAAACAGCTAATCGTATGTCAAAGTGAAGCATCGAATAATTAGGGAATTTCTCCCTGAAATTCTGAGATCTTCGATCATCCAACTAACAATTAGGGAAAACCTCCCTGTAATTTGGCTGATTTGGTGGAAAATTAAGAAATCTCCTCGATTTTTAGGGAGGAATTCCCTATTTTTGCTCATTTATAGCGAATAACGGCTATTTTCAGGGAGTTTTTCCCTAATTATTCTCTAGCCTACACCTGGCCATGGTTTGGCCTATTCTATAAAAAAGAAGCCGCCCCAAAAGTAGAAATCTCTACTTTTAGGACGGCTTTTCCAACGTAATGCTTAGTGAAGATTCTTAGTTAGGTTCACTACCCCAAATCAGATTACCTGAGACGTACACGGGTGCTTTGGTCCAGTCCACATAATTGGTATCCACCGCATTGAAGGAATAATCTCCGGTTTGCGTGTAATTCGTCCAGTCCTCTTTAGACACACGCACCTGGATATCGATGCTGCCACCCGCAGCAAGTGAACCTGCTGTACTTGTGAATCCGATCTCAAAATAATAATCCGCATCCGCTTTAGCGGTTGGCAGCTTCACAAACGCTCCAGTTACATTCGCACTTCCCACCTGTGACCAATCGCAGAAGAAGCTTTGCGGCTTCTCCCCATCAATCGTGTAATAGTATCTTAATTTCACATCAGAGAGAGTAACTGCACTTGTACTCGTATTCACCAGTTTAAACTTTGGATTCAGTGTATTTCCAGAAGCAGATAATGTACCGTTATACATCTGTACCTTCAGTGCTGCTGTAGGAGCTACTGTCGTATCTGCAATGGTGATCGCCAAGGATTGCGCAGCTCCTGCACTAAACTCAAAAGATAACGTAGTCGTTCCTAACGTTTGTGTCGCTAGATACGATTTTTTAATCGTCACCGTCGAT